>JAVBOS010000061.1:0-3770 GCA_031550255.1 Anaeroplasmataceae bacterium
ACGCCTTTTTCTTCAGCAGTTTTTCTAACTTGTGCCATTGGTCTTACATTAAAACCAATAATAATTGCATTACTTGCCGATGCTAATATAACATCAGTATCAGTTATTGTTCCAACGCTTGAACGCAAAATATTGATTGTAACTTCTTCAGAATTAATTTTTTCAATTGATCCTTTTAGTGCTTCAACCGTTCCTTGAACGTCACCTTTTACAATTAGGTTACGTTCTTTGTTACCACTCTTTTGACCAAACAATTCTTCTAAGCTTGCTGGTTTTGAACTAGCATTTTCTTTTTCTTTAGCTCTAAATGATCTTTGAGCAGCTATTTCTTTTGCTTGACGTTCATCAGCAAATACCATGAATTTATCTCCTGCTAAAGGTACATCATCTAATCCAGTAACTACAACAGCTTGACTTGGTGCTGCTTCATTATATCTTAAACGGCGATCATCTTCCATTGTTCTTACTCTACCAGATGTATTACCACATACGACAAAGTCTCCAATTTTTAATGTACCATTTTGAACTAGGAATGTTGCTAAAGGTCCACGACCTTTATCTAATTCAGCTTCAATTACTGTACCTATAGCTAATCTATTTGGATTTGCTTTTAAATCTTCCATTTCAGCAGTTAATTGAATCATATCTAGCAATTCATTTATTCCGATATTTTTTAGTGCAGAAATTTGAACAAATGTAGTACTTCCACCCCATGCTTCAGGAATTAAATTAAAATGAGATAATTCTTCCATAACTCTATCTGGGTTTGCAGTTGGTTTATCACATTTATTTACAGCTACAATAATTGGACATTTTGCAGCCTGAGCATGATGAATTGCTTCTTCTGTTTGTGGCATTACTCCATCATCAGCAGCAACTACTAAAATAACAATATCTGTAGCTTTCGCACCACGTGAACGCATTTCACTAAATGCAGCATGCCCTGGAGTATCAATAAAAGTAATTGGTTGCCCATTTCTTACAACTTGATATGCTCCAACATGTTGAGTAATTCCTCCTGCTTCACCTTGTGCAACACGACTATTACGTATTACGTCAAGTAAAGTAGTTTTACCATGGTCAACGTGTCCCATAATAGTAACTACTGCTGGTCTTGATACTAGATTATCTTGGTCGTCTTCAATACTAAATTCATCAAATCTAGTAACATCTGTAACAACTTCATCTTTTAATTCAAAATTAAACTCTAAAGCAACTAATTCAGTTGTTTCTCTATCTATTGTTTGATTTTGATTCGCAACTATACCTGCTTGCATTAATTTCATTATAACTTGGGCATTAGTTTTACCCATTCCAGTGGCTATTTCACTCACTGTCATTCCGTCTTTATAAATAAGTACATTACCCGTAGATTTATTTATATCTTTTTGCGGAATATTCGAGATTCTTTTCTCGCTTTTTACTTGTTTTTTAGCCAAAATTTCACCTTATTTCTTTAATATTTTTGCGAAATTTGCGTCAGTTATTCCTAATACCTTTCTATTAGTTTTTCCAATTGCTTTTGACAATTCGTCACTATTAAAATCTTCGCATACAGGAATATCATAAAATTTTGCTTTATCAGTAATTCTTTTTTTAGTATTTAAAGAAGCATCATTAGCTAAAAAAACTAAATACAATGTTTTACTTTTAATACCATCTAAAACAAAATCTTCACCACTTATTAAAAACCCTGCTCTTTGGCATAGACCAAGATTATTTATTCTATTCATGTAGATTACCTATTAATTCATCATAAATAGCCTGTGGAACTTCAATTTCAAGTTTTTTATCAAGCACTTTAGCTTTTTGTGCTTTCAAAATTATTTCTTTATCTTTTTTAAGATACGCACCACGACCATTAGCTTTTCCCTTAAAATCAACTATAACAGTCATTTCGGGAGTTCTAACGATTCTGAATAAATCTTTTTTTTCGCATTGTTCCTTAGACATGACACAACTGCGAAGTACAAGTTTCTTCTCTTTCATTAGAATAGCAATCCCTCTTGATAGGCTTGACTTGTAGGTTTAATATCAATTTTCCATCCACATGATAAAACTGCTAATCTAACATTTTGCCCTGATTTTCCAATTGCTAAACTTAATTGATTATCCGGAACAATAACTAATGAAGTTTTTGTTTTTGGATCAACATTTAATACTTTAGTAACATCAGCAGGTTGAAGTGAATTTGCGATCATTTCTTCTACATCTTCACTCCATTTGTATAAATCAACTTTTTCACCATTTAATGCGGCAACAACTTCTTTGATTCTAGATCCATTTTCTCCAACACAAGACCCGATAGCATCAACTCTTGGATCGTTTGAATAAATAGCAATTTTACTTCTATCTCCTGGATCTCTAGCAATTCCTTTAATTTCAATGATTCCATCTTTAATTTCCGGAATAATGCTTTCTAATAAACGTGTAACCAGATTTCTTTCACTACGAGAAACAAATACTTTAGGATCTTTAGTAGTTTCTTCAACTTTTTTAACATATACTCTTATTTTTTCACCAATTCCAAATTTATCATTCGGTAATAATTCATTTAATGGTAATAAAGTAGTAGTATTATGTCCTAAATTTAAAGTAATAAATCTATCATTTATATCAATTACTTCTCCAGTAATCATTTCATCTTCAAATTGTTTGAAGAAATTAAAAGCTTTTTCTCTTTCTAAAGCCTTAATGTTTTGTGTAAAAACATTTTTAGCTGCAGTTGCTGCTAATCTACCAAATTCTTTTATATTGATAGGTAATTCAACAACATCTCCAACTCTGTATGAACTTCTTATTTTTTTAGCATCTTCAAGTAAAATTCTATCCATTTCACCATCATATTCTTCGTCCATTTTCGCAACAACTAATTGTTGTGAATGCATTAATATTTCATTTCTTTCAGCTCTTAATTCTACTTTAACAGATGTTGATCCATGAGCTTTTTTATAACTATTTACTAATGCTTTTGAAATGACATCAACAAGTGATTCCATTTCTATTCCTCTTTCAACTGAAATTTCTTCAAGTTGTTTAAAAAATTCTTTGTTAATCATCTTTTTTTACTTCCTCCTAGAATTTTACTGCAAGTCTTATTTTTTTGACTTCATCATAATTAACAGTTACTGTCTTAAAACGACCCTTAATATTAATTTTAATACTAAGCACATTATTTTCAAATGACATTAATGTTCCTTCATAAGTTACTTCTTTTGTTTTAACATTAACATGCATTCCGACACTATTTAAAATCTCATCTTCATTTCTAAGTGTTTTTTCTGCTCCTGGCGAACATACTTCTAACATGTATTCCGGCATATCAGCGTCAATTTCATCAAGCTTTAATGCTAAATACTCATTTACCTTAGATAATGTATCAACATCAATACCGCCAACTTTATCAACACTAACTCTTAATATTTGATAACCATACTCTTTTACAAACAAAATTTCATATAATGATAAGTTATTTTCCTTTAAATATGGTAAAACTAATTCTTCAACTTTATTTAAGTCCAAGAAAACACCTCCTAGAAAAATTTAAATGAGTGAGACGGATCTCACTCACATTTATTAATTATATTATACCACTTTTTAGTATTTTGACAAGTAAAAATAATATTTATATATAATTTTAAAGCATTTGCAAAAAAAACATAAATAATATATACTATTAATATATTAAAAGGAGATTTTCTATGAGAAAAGCAGTTTATCCTGGATCATTCGACCCATTATCAAATGGACATTTAGATATAATAAGACGT
>JAVBOS010000150.1:0-13674 GCA_031550255.1 Anaeroplasmataceae bacterium
ATATGTTACATTTTTAACATCATTGTTTTTATATGGCACCATGAATGTAATTAATTTATGTGTTTTAGCATTACCTGTCGTCATATTTAAATGCCATTGGCGATTACGGTGAGCATATACTTCTATTGGTACATCTGTAAAATCATCATGTTGAGATATATTTTCAATTCCAGCATTCACACTAACAAATCTAACATCCATACTTGCTTTTGGCATAGTAACTTTGAAGTTATCATTATTAATTGTCATTTCTTTCATTGCATGGAATAGGAATGATACATTTCCTTCTTCAGTTAAAATAACATCATCTACTGCTATAAAATATTCTTTATCAACAAAGTAAATTTCTCTTGTAACTGATTTAACTGTTGGATTATTATCAATATAAGCTTTTGTAGCATCACCTTTTACGTATGATACTTTATCATTAGAATAAGAATCAACTAAATGTCCATTAGCATTTATTTGCTTTGCCATATCAGCTTTTTTATAGCTTCTAGTTTCATATACTAAATCGATATCAAAAGTATATTGTCCTTTTCCATTAATCAATAAGGCATTTTCACTCATTGTTTGTTTACACCAATTACGATGCATATGTCCACCATAATCGTTATAATATCCTGTTTCAATAGCTAATGTTTCATCAAACGCATGGATTAAGAATGCATTTTGATCAGCATGTGAGTGGCTTATTGGTCCAAATGGACTTGATTTGAATAGTAATTGAATATGATTTTCTTTGTCTGTATAATTAGCATGCATTGCTGCCCAACCCACATCTTCAAATGTAGTTAAAGTAGGAAAATCTTTTGGTTCAACAGCTTTTACATCACTAAATGAATATAAATGCATCATGTTTTCTGCATAAAAATCCCACCAACCATAGTTAAAGAAATCTTTAAATTCTTCTGTATTCCATGGTTTTTTACTTTCATAATACCATTGATAATTTCCATTATTAGTATTTGAAGCAAATTGACGCATATTAAACCCTGTTTTTAGACTTGGTGTAAAATCTAAATTAGATTGATCTCCAAAACATGCTCTAATTGCATGTGGTGTATAACAAGCCATAATAAAATCACCTGTTTTTTGGAAGAACACTCTTTCATAAACATTAATTCCTGTAAATTCTTTTAAAGGATTAATTCCATCTAGTGCAGCTGACATAGCAGTTGTCCAGTATAGACCACCTTCAGCCCATCCACCATTTGGTCCACCCCAAGGTGTATAAATAGTGTACATATATTCAGTTGCGTAATTTAACCATGATTCGACTTCTGGATAATGACCAAATAAAGCGATACAACAAGGAATAACTACCATGTTAATAGATCTAATTGGATGTGAATTAAATGGTGTTAAATGAATTTTTGAAACATTCATCATATAATGAACAGTATACTTTAATCTAGCATATAATGTTTCTCTAACTGTTTTTTCTTCTTCTTTTGATAAATACTTGTATAACCAATCATAACCCCAACCCAATGCACGTGTAACACGATATTCTGCTTCATCATTGTTATCATGGAAAGTAGATCCTCTTAAATCCCATGTGCAAAGATTTAATAATTCATCTTTAGCTGCTTGGATTAATTTCATATCATTCGTCATTTCTCCAGCTATTGCTAAATGTCTTATTTTATAAAACACTTCTTGACATGTAACATAAGTAGCACGCCAACGCTTTCTTATTTTAGTTGGATTAAGTGGTGGTTCTGGAGTTAATACGGCTTGCTTAAATTCCGAATAGTCATAATTGAAATTATCGCTAAAAACAGGCATTTGTCTATTTAACCAAATTTTTGCGGCATTATCATAAAAAAGATTAAAATCGCAGTAATTAGGATTATTTATTAATTCTTTTTTAAATGATTCAACCTTAGTTGGATTAAGCCATAATCTAGGATGTTTTAAATCACTATTTGTATAGCGTTCTTCACGTTTTCTTAACGGAGAAACACAAATACCACTATTAATTACAAAACTTCTTACAATACTGTAATTTGAGATAACTTGGCCGTTTTCAACAACAGCATATCGCCAAAAGTATGTTCCTTCAGGAAAGACATTACTAGGGGCGAAAAAATTATATTCCAAATTACTAAATATATATTCAATAACATTAAAATCATTTGTTTTAGAAACCTCAATTTGATATTTTGCTTCATCACTATGAAGCATAAATGTAAATCTAGGCGGGTTTTCCGTTAATACTTTTTTATTTTCTGGATTATATCCTATTTCGAATCTAGTTGATTCTACTTCATTTAATTTAATCATTTTGTACCCCTTTATTAAATCTATTTTTGTAGTTTTTTTAAAGCTTCGTCTCTTTGAGTTAAAAAATCTTTTCTAGTTGGAGTGAATACATCAATTAAAATTCCTTTTTCTAGACATAATGCTCCATGTGTGTTCATTGTTTCAAAAAACAATGAATCACCTGCTTCAACAATTTTAGTGACACCATTTGTTGTAAATTCAAACTTACCTGAAACAACATAAGTTACTTGTTCATGAACATGTTGATGAATAGCTCCTCTTCCGCCAGTTTCAAAACGTACTTCAACTGCCATAATGCTATCGTTATTAGCAATGATCTTGCGGTCCATTCCGGGAGCTACATTTTCTGATATTAAATCTTTATTGAAAAAATAATTTTGCATAATTCTTACCTTTCTAGACGATTATTATAATAAATCTTGTCCACCATTGATTTGAACGATTTCTCCAGTAATAAATGATGCTTTATCACTTACTAAAAATTCAACAACAGTAGCCACTTCAGTCGCTTGACCTAAACGTTTCATTAAAATATTATTTTTGAATGATTCGAATAAAGCTGGGTTATTTTTTCTTGTTGCGTCATGGAATGGTGTATCAATAGTTCCAGGACTTACAGCATTTACTCTAATTCCAAATTCAGCTAAATCTTTAGCTAAAGCTCTAGTTAAGACAATAACTGCACCTTTACTAGTTCCATAAATTCCCGCACCTTGTCCACCTGCATTCCATCCTGCATTAGATGTAAAGTTAATAATTGAAGGATTAGTACCTAATTTGATAAATGGAATACATGCTCTTGACATAAAGAATACACTGTCTAAATTTAATGCCATAACATTTCTATAAAATTCAGTAGTCATTCCATCAAATCTTTGACGTCCACCTAAACCACCTGCATTATTAACTAGTACATCTAAATGTCCATATTTTAATCCAATTTTAGCTACATTTTCATTAACTTCTTGTTCATTTGTAACGTCAAAATGATAATATTCTGATTCGATATTTAATTCCTTTAATTCTGTTAAAGCTGTTTGCGCTGCTGTATCATCAATTCCATTAATTACAACAGTATATCCAGCTTTTCCTAATTCTTTAGCAACTGCTAATCCAATTCCACCTGTTGCTCCTGTTATTAAAGCTATTTTTTTCATTTTTTATTCTCCCTTATTCTTTTATTTTCCAAACTACATTAAATGTAGCATTATTGGCTTTTTGTCTTAAAATAAATGTCTTTCTAATATTAGTAATTGGATTATCATATGTATCACAAATAATTAATTCGATATTACTTAAATCAATATTAGCTACTAGTTTATATTCACCTAAATTAAATTCTAGATTAATATCTTTATTTTTTGTATTAACTTTCTTAACATTTTTTATATGTTGATATCCATTTGAATTATATCCTAAATCATAATCAATTAATTCTAGTTTTGATATAAGAGTTGCTTCACTATGGAAGAAATAATCATATGTATTTTCCATATTTGAGTTAACAACAAATTGATCAACAAATCCTTCATTATTTATTTTTATATCACGGATATAATCAATTACAGGTGATTTAGCAACTACTTCGTCAACAATTGATTGTAAATCACGATTTGCTTTTATTGCATTTGTAGCATCTTCAACTGACATATTAAGATTTTTCACACAATATCTTATTATTTCATCACCATTCATTGAAGTTCTCATTTTATTAATATCAATATTTTTAGGAATAGAATATACATTAGTTACTTTAGCTTTAATATGATCTTCAGAGAATTCTAATGTTTCTCCATTTTCCATTGATATTTGATTTTTTCCATTTGCAACTACAGTTGAATGTGATGCAGTTACTCTATGCCATTCATTACAGAATTTATTTCCATATCCTGCATTGGATAGATCTCTTGTTAAAGTATATTTATCTACTGTAACTTCAATATTCATCTTATCAGGATGAGCATGACTTGGTCCGTTATGACCGTATTTTAAGAATACGTTTACTAAATTATTTTTTAAAACTGCATATTGAGATCTAACAAAATTTTCTGATTTAGTAATAACAACTTTATAATCTTTCATGTCAACATCATATAAAAATGCTAAACGCTCAAGAGGAATATCATTATTAAAATAATAAGGTCTTGATAAAGGTAACAATCCGCGTTCTATATCTTTACCCTCAATATTCTTTAATAGATTTCCAACTTCTGAATTAATTCCAAATATTTTAGCAGCAACCGTATAAACATATGAATAAGTTTTTAAGTTTATATTTGGCCATCCATCATTAGGATTTGGTAATATATGATTATTAAATGCATAATTATATCCAGCAATTAACATTTTCTCAATAGTTTTTTCACTTTGTTTATCAAAATCATAATTATAGAATTTAGAAAATAATAATAAATTTATCATTCCCTCTAATGTAAAATAATTATAATGAATAGATCCTTCATACCAGAAGAAGTTATCCGTTACTCCACCTTTTAATTGATTATAAATTGAATATTTTCCTTCAAAAACAAAATCAATCATCTCTTTATTATTATAGAATAATCCAACTAATCCAATAGCACTATTTTTCCAACAAGAAATGTTATGAATCTTATCTACTTGTGGCATTAACATTTCTACTGCATTACTAAAGAAGTTTTTATAAACAGAATCTAAGAATTCCTTTCCTATTTCTTCTTTTACAATTTCAAGAGCATTTAATAAACGAATTATTATAATAGATTCATTTAAACCTTGTGGCATTATACGGCCACATCCCCATTCCATTTCTGAAATAGTTTTATATATTTTTCCTTCTTTGTTATGTAATTCAAATTCTAGGTAATGATCGCTGTAAAATCCAAGAATTTTCTTTACGATATCAAGATATTTACTATCTTTTGTATACTTATAAACTAAAGCTGCTTTCCATACTGTCATTACAGCTTCATTTCTATAGCAATATACCCAAACAGTATCAAATAATGGTGTTGAATGAACCTTGCCGCATATCTCACATTTTTGGCCATGCGGACTATGTACGTCAAATATTAATCTTCCTCCATCATCTGGACAAAAATAATGATGACCCCATCCACTTATACTTTTTGGATCGTCGTGGAATTCTCTTGCGAAGTCTACAACTTCTTTTGCCATAAGGTCAATCATTTCTTTATACACTGGTTTTGTGTTTACTGATTTAATAAAATCTTCTTGATTTAAATATTTCATACATATCCTCCTATTTTATAAAAAAATAGTTATATCATAATATAACTATTCAATTTCCTTATTAACATTGTTCTTGTTGATTTTTCTTTCACGAATTTTTTCTGTTAATGATTCAATTCCAATATATATAAATCCATATAATATTCCAAAAGAAAATGGTTCTGGATTTAATGGATTAGTTCTTCCATTTCTTCCTGTAACTCCAAGTGGAATTAATATTAAATTATTCATTATAAAGAAAATCAACATTATAATTATTACTAGAAAAATATCTTTTAATATTATTTTTATATTATTATTTATTCTTTCTAATAATGGAATTTCAAAATATTTTCTTTTTTCTTCATTTAACTTTGTATTTAACATTCCACGTATAACAGGATTAATAACAAATCTTTCCATTATGAATGTCCCAATAGATAAAGATATTAACAGGGTATATAAGTATACTCCACCTTCAAGATCACCTTTACCAAGTGGTGTCATAGCAAAAAGTAAAAATACAGCTCCTGCTCCCCACATCCTTAATATAAGAGCAATTCTATTATCAGTAAAAAACTTTTTCTTTGTATTCACTATTTTCTACCTTTTAATAAATAGAATATTGTCATTACTATTGAGAAAATAAATACCACTGATGATATTCCAACAACTATTGCTGACAACATAACATCCGAACTATCGACACTATTACCAAATCCTAAAATTAGAAAGTAAACTCCAAAAATTACAGTACATAATGTTGTAATTATAGTTACTATTGAATCTTTAGTCTTGTGAATTTTAGTACTTTCAAAAAATGATACAAGCCCAAACAATATGTAACAGAATAAGAAAAATCCGATTGTTGTTGATCTACTTTTTACAACTGTATTAATATAAACAGGAGAAATTGCTAATTGTGCCATCCCATTTATTGATATTAAGTATGTAATTAATTTACTTTTTTCAATATTTTTAAACATAATTAGCCTCCTACTTTAATGTTAATTCTGTTTCTTTATCAAAGAAATGAACTTTTTTCATATCAATAGCCATTTCAACTTTTTGACCATTAGTTATATCATATTTAGAATTTATGTTTGCGATAACTTGAGTTCCTGCAACAAAGAATTTAACTAAAATTTCTGCTCCTAATAATTCACAGTAATCAACATTAGCCACAAACTTAACATTTAAATTTTCAGCTTCTTCACCAACATGTATTACCTCTGGTCTAACACCAAATATTACACCTTTGTTTGTATTATTATAATCTTTTAATAACTTAATATGTTCTTCTGATAATTTAACTTTAAAATCAGCATTTACAAAATGATTATCAACAATAGTTCCTTCTATAAAGTTCATTGGAGGTGTACCAATAAATCCTGCAACATATTTATTTACTGGATTTTGATAAATTTCCATAGGTGTTCCTATTTGTTGAACATGTCCGTGACTCATAACTACTATTCTATCTGCCATTGTCATAGCTTCAATTTGGTCATGTGTTACATAAATAATTGTTGATTGTAATTGATTATGTAATTTTTTAATTTCTCTACGAGTTTGATTACGTAAACGTGCATCTAAGTTAGATAATGGTTCATCCATTAATAATAAGTTTGATTTTTTTACAATTGAACGACCTAAAGCAACACGTTGACGTTGACCTCCTGATAGATTTTTAGGCAATCTATTTAATTGAACATTTAAGTCTACAATTTCACTAGCTTCCATTACTCTATCGTGAATTACATCTGTTTTTACTCTTTGTACTGTATTACTAAATGCCATATTTTCATATACAGTCATGTGTGAATATAAGGCATAATCTTGGAAGATCATCGCTAAATCACGTTCAGATGGAGCAAGTTCATTAACTCTTTTTCCATCCATTAAAAACTCACCAGATGAAATTGCTTCTAATCCAGCAATCATTCTAAGTAATGTAGATTTTCCACAACCAGATGGTCCTACTAATACTATAAATTCTCCATCTTTGATTTCAATATTAAAATCAAAAACAGCTTGAACTCCATTTGGATAAATTTTATTTATATTTTTTAAAGATAAATTTCCCATGTGAGTTTCTCCTTATCTAACGATATTTTTCGCTTGAATATTATTTTCTTCAATATAGTCTCTTCTAATTTTACTTTTCTTATAAGTTATAAGTCCCGCAACAACAACCAATACTCCACTAGCAATTAATAATAATATTAAAATAATTAAATTTGATCCGCTTATTTCTTTTGGAATAAAGAAGAAAATTCTTAAGAATTGTAACAGTCCTAAACCAAACAAAACATAACTCGCAGTTAATTTATAATTTTTTGCTTGCACAGCAATTAAGAATGCATATAATACTAATCCAATATTGAATAGTGCTACCCACATTACTAAATATCCGCGTTTAAACGTTTCTGGATTAACAACATACATTGAATTTAAAATTACTAAACAATAGAATATATTAATAATGATATATAGTAAAGTTAGCATATACGATATTTTATTTACTTGGTATAATAATTTTTCCGGTTTATTCATATTATTTTACCTCAATTTTTTTATTTTTAATTGTAGTTGTAACTAATATTACACTTAATGCTAAATAAATTATGTATAACACTAGACCTACTAAAATAATGTGATTATTTGGTTCAACATAGCCATAATCGATGCTTCCACGCCATTTTTTATCTGCTGCATTAAATACTCCCAACGTTAGAAATACTTTTACAAATAATCCTACTGAAACAAGAGAAGAATAAATAAATGTTATTAATCCAAAAATATATCCTGTTTTAACTAATGGCTTCTTTCTTATATCAAAATAATATACCAATATTAACATTAATATAATTACAGGAATTATTGTTAGATAGATTAAATCATTTGTTCTTTCTAATAATTTATATAGTTCTTGCGTTTTTACAAAGTTACCAACTTTTGTTTCATATAGATAAAATTGACGATAACTTGTCATAAAAGACAATGCATAGATAAATATGCCAAATGTTAAAAAGAAATAAATGTTAGCTGCAATTTTTTGTAGTTTCATATTGATCATCCTTTCGTAGTTAATCTACTTCCAACAAAAATATCTTATTTAAAAGTATTTTCATTGGAAGTAGAGAGAACTTTCGTTCTCACTACTCATTAATTATTATTTTACTCTATTGTATGCATCACGGTAGATATCGATATAAGTTTCGATTCCAGCGTCTTTATACATTTGTTTAACTGCAGCTTTGTCTGCTTTACTTCCAGGTTTGCTGAAAATATATGCAAATAACGCATCTGTTAAATTAGTATCTGTTTTCATTCCTGTAGTTTCAGAAATTAATGAAGTTTCTTGTGGAGTTAATGAGAATACAGGTGGAACTAATTGATAATAAGTGTCTTTCGCTGAATATGAGTTAGTTAAAACTGCTTTCGCGTCCTTAACACCAGCATCTTTAGCTAATTTACCATTGTATAAATCCCAGCTCCATAATCCGTTTTGTGATGTTGATTGAATTTCAAATCCAATGAATTTTTGGTATCCGATAGGCATTTGTGCTCCAACATGGTCACGTAAGAAAGCTGACATATCTCCACCTGCTACAGCAGCGGCTTTGTCTTTAGTCCATTGTGTAAATTTAGGTCCAGTTTCTCCATTGAATGTAAATGTTTCTCCTGCTACCCATAAATCTGGAGTTCCATAGTTTTGTACTTTTACACCATCAGCTGAGAAGAAGAAATCAAACATTTCTAAAGCAGCTCTTAATTCTTCTTTAGAAGCTTTAGCACTGATTCCCCAACCATCACCTTTAACAACACGTGTATTTTCAACATAATGAACAAATTTATTATTTGACATTGGTGTAGTTGTTAATGGAGGTAATATTGCTTTAACGTCGTCTTGCCCACCATTTAAAGCTGTTGTTGAAGATGTAAAATCATAACACATAAATCCATAAGTATTATTAGTTGTTACAGCATCTGAGAAAATATATCCTTTTCTAATATCTGTAGATGAAGTAGTACCTGCTAATTCTGCATTAAATAATCCTTCTGAAGCCATTTGTTTAATTCTATCTAAACCATCTAAGAATTTATCTTGATAGTAAGAATATTGTAATTCACCTTTTTCATCAATGTAGAATCTTGATCCATATGAATCTGAACCATGAACACGTTGCCCAGCAAAATAAGGTATTAAACGTAAAATTTCTTCTCTATAAGCTGTTTGACGAGTATAGAAAGGAGTAATAACTGCCGCTTCATTTACTGTTCCTTTAGCTTCTTTTGATAAAGTTCTTGGATGTAATTTAATAACACGTAATAATGCAACTAATTCATCGATGTCATATTGCGCAGTATGTCCTAAGAATAATTTAGAAGGTTCACTTGCAAATTGAGGATATGTTGCTTTGATATAATTAACTAGCTCAACTCTTGCATTTTCAGCAGTTAATACATTATTAGTTGCTTTAGCATTTTGTTTAGTAATTACATTTCCAGCAGTTGCTCTAGTTGTGTTCCAGAAATTATTATATGCAACTGTCATTGTAGCTGTTTCAGATTCTAAAGCAGTAGTAGTTCCATTCACTTTACCATCTAATAATAAAGTTACCCAACTATAACGAGCTTCAAACATACGAGCATAATTATTGATTTCTGCAATATATGGAATATGATATACTTTACCATCGTAAGCAGTAATAGCTTTTTCAACAAGTGGATTAGCTTTTAAATATGCTTTAAAGTTTGGCATATATGTTAAGTAATCTTTTAAATTAACAAAATTTCCTTTAGCTCCTTCAGCCATAATTCTTTCACCAAGATTTGGTCCACCAAATACTGTTGAGTCTGCGAATTGTGTGGCAGCTTGGAAGTCCATCATATCTGCAGGTTTTTGACCTGGAGTAGCTGTATCTTTTATAACAACTTTAGTTTGTTCTGCAACATATTGCCACATTGGTTTTAAGTCACCATTTTTGATAGTTTTACCACCTGGCATTTCTAAAGAGTTTGCATGTAAATATGTCAATAAGCGTTTATCATTTTCACCAGACATATTTACCTTTACTGTAGTTCCTTCAAAATCAACGTCATCTAATAACCCTTTTTTACAAGCAGTTAAAGTTAACACTGAAGAAAATACTACAAATAATGCGAATATTTTTTTCATTTTTCTTTCTCCTTTTTTTATATTTTAATTGTCCACAGACAAATTAAACCTAAATTAACCTTTTACTCCACCAAGGTTTACACCTTTTGCAAAGTATTTTTGAATATATGGATATACAATAAGTATCGGTATTATTGAACATACCAAAATTGCGTATGCGTATGAATCTGGTGAGAAATCAACAATTCCCATATTATCAATTAATGATCTAATTGTTGCAAGTTCTGTTCTTAAGAATACTTGTAAAGGTTTTTCGTTAGCATCACTAAGTAAAATCATTGACCAGAAGAATCCATTCCAACGTGATGTTGCATAGAACAGTGCAACTGTTGCAATTGAAGCGCCACTCATTGGAATATAAATTTTAGTAAATATTTGGAACTCATTTGCTCCATCAATTCTAGCAGCCTCTTCAATTTCTGAGGGAATTGATTCAAAATAATTACGTAATAAAATAATATTATATGCTTGAACTCCAAAGGCGAATATCATTCCCCAACGATTAGCAACATGTAGTTGTCTATAGTTTAAGTACGTTGGTAACATCCCTGCACTAAACATCATTGTAAATGCTATTAAGAAGTTAAAATTCTTTCTAAAAATAAGTTTTGCTTTACTTAATGCATAAGCTCCAGTCATTGAAACAATCATTGACCAAATTGTTCCATATACCGTATAAAATAGTGTATTAATATAAGAAACCCAGAAAGCATTCTTATTATAAATCATTTTATAAACATCGAAATTTATTTGAACAGGCCATAAAACAACTTGCCCCGTTTCGTATGCATCTTTACTACTTAATGATGCACTAAATGTGTATATCAATGGATATAATGTAAATAATGCCACCATTCCAATTAAGATATATGATATTATTTTGAATATTTTTTCACTTGCGTTCATTCTTTCCATGATATCACCTACCTACCATAACGATGTATTTGAAACTTTTTTACTAATCATGTTAGCTCCAATTACTAATATAAATCCAATCAATGAGTTGAAAAATTCCGCCGCACCAGCTAATGATTTATTCGGTCCATCAATACCCATCTTCCAAATATAAGTTGAAATTACTTCAGCTTGATGATATGTTTGACTATTTTCTAATAAAATAATTCTTTCATATCCAATTGATAGTATTCTACCAATTCTTAAAATAAACGTAATAATTAATGTTGGAGCCATTCCTGGGAATGTAACATATCTAATTTCTTGCATTTTATTTCCACCATCAATTTTTAAAGCTTCATATAACGCTGGCGAGATTCCCATAACTGCTGCAAAGTATACAATTGAGTTATAACCTGATTCTTTCCAAATACCAGTTATTATATATACCGGTCTAAAGAAATCTGGGTTTTCCATAATCATTACTGGATTACTTTTACTGTAAAGTCCCAACTTATCTAATGCTTCTGCTAAAATTCCTGTGTAGTTTGGTCCTGTATATAAAATAGTTATAACGATCCCTGTAATTGTTATTTCTGATAAGAAGTGAGGTAAGTAAGCTATTGTTTGAGAAAATTTTCTAAAACGTTCATTATTAACTTCACTCATAAAGACAGCTAATATAATTGGTATAGGGAATGCAAATACTAATCCATACATACTAATAACAAATGTATTTCTAAATGATTCCCAGAAGTCTCTAGCAAATGACGAAGACATTGTTAATTGTTTAAAATAAAACAATCCCGCCCAGTCACTTCCGCCTACTCCTTTAGATGGATCATAGTCTTTAAATGCTAATAATAATCCTCCCATTGGTTTGTAAACAAATAATAACATCCATATTACCATTGGAGCAAGTAAGCAATAAAGTTGCCAGTCTTTTTTAACAGCACTAACGACTTCTCTTACTTTGTTATTTTCTTGTTGTTCCAAATTATTCTTCATAATCGTCACCTTCCGTATTCTGTATCTCAATTAAATAACTTTTTACATCTACTAAAAGTCCTTTTGAAAATTTAGAGATAATTAGTAAAAAGATTATTGTTATAACTAATATAAATGCATCTTTTACAAGTACTTCTTTAAGTGCTACAAAGTATCTCATATCTGCAAACATTAAGGCAAAAGCTCTACCAATTGAATTTAATATATATATTATTAAAACATATATTGTAATACCAATATTACTTTTCCCAATTTTATGTCTATTTACAAATTTAAAATAAAGAAAAATTAACATTACAAACAAATTTGCTATCGGATAATAAAGAATCTTTACTATCACATCTTCACTTAGCGGACTTAAAAATACTAATGGTATTCCTGCTAACGAATATATGAATCCGTATAACGCACCCCATCTAATCATCACAATAGCAACAACGAGTAAAGATAAAGTTATATAGAATCCTGCTTTTTGAAATGGTCCAAATACTAATGTGCCTATTAATTCTGAAACAATACACAGAAAAGCAAACACACAAATATCGGCAAACTTATATTTTTTAAATTCTATCATTGTAACATCCTTTGAAAACGCTTTTAAGCCCTTCCATATTTGATTATATACTCTCAAAATTATTAAGTCAAATCATTTTAGGGCATTTTTTATCACTTTTTTGACCAAAAAAGCCACTTTTATGGATTTTGTTCGCATTCTCGAACAAAATCCGAAAACCATCATTTTGTAAGTAAAAGTGCTTTCACTGGTAAATAAAAAAGCCAGCTTGCTGCTGGCCTAGAAGAGAATATGAAGGTCATTCAATCTCGATGTATTTTTTTTCTTCTACTTTTGGTGAAGCTTTCGGAATTGTAATATTTAAAATTCCATTATCTATTTTAGCTTTTATGTCGTCCATTAGAACATCTCCCACATAAAAGCTTCTTGTCATTGATTCAAAGCGTCTTTCCTTACGTATATACTTTGAATTATCTTCTTTTACTTCTTCATGAGAAACTGATACTGTTAAATATCCCTCTTCAATATCTATTTTTACATTTTCTTTTTTTACTCCTGGAATATCCATTGTAAC
>JAVBOS010000117.1:0-4331 GCA_031550255.1 Anaeroplasmataceae bacterium
ATGAATAATTAATTTAAAAATATGGTACAAAGTATTGTGAATTTAGAATGATTAGTAATGAAACAAGAAAAGAAGTTTATGGAACTGATACATTAAAACCTAAATCTACAAACAATAATAAAAAAATTGAAGTTAAAAAAAATACATCTTTTACTTTTGTATAAGATAAAAAAGATTTTATTGATGCATCTAATAAAAACATTTCTAAACCTATTTTTGAAGAAAAAGTTAAAGAGAACATTTCTTTTGAAGTTCAGAGTGATGATTTCGAATTTAACTCTTTTGAAACAGAAAAAATTGAAAAACCAATATCTAAAATACCAAGTTTCTTATTAGATGATGATAAAGTTGACTTTAAACCTAATTTAGTTAAGCCAGAAATTCCTAAAAAAGTAGAATCTATTGTTGAAAAAGAAAAATATGATTTTGATACAGTTGAAGAAGAAATTACTACTTATGAAGAAGTATATGTAGAAGTTGAAAAAGAAATTGCCCCACCCAAAAAAGTTATTGATAAATATAGTAATTATAAATTCCCTTCAAAAAATATTTTTAAGTTTACTCCAGAATCAGAAAGAATTTATCCTGAATGGTTAGAAGAGAAAAAAGAAATAATTAACAAAACATTATTAGATTTTGATTTACCAGGTGAAGTTATTAACTATACTATGGGACCGACATTAACAAGATATGAAATATTATTATCTTCTGGAGTTAACGTAAAGAAAATAGCTAATTTATTCGATACATTCCAAATGAATTTAGGAGCCAAAACACTACGTATTCAAGCTCCAATTCCTGGTAAAAAAACTATTGGTATTGAAGTACCAAATGATAAGAGCGAAACTGTTTTTTATGGAGATATTTTAACTGATGAATTCTATGATTCTAATTACCCTTTAAGAGTAGCATTAGGAAAAGATATTGATGGAAAACCAATTTTAATTGATATTGCTTCAATGCCACATGGATTAATCGCTGGTTCTACTGGTAGTGGAAAGAGTGTTTGTATTAATACAATTTTAGTAAGCTTATTACTTAAAAATAGACCAGATGATTTAAAATTGATTTTAGTTGACCCTAAAAAAGTTGAATTAATATCATATAATGATTTACCACATTTAGTTACCCCAGTAATTGATGATCCAACTATGGCTAGTGAATCATTAAAATGGGCTGTAGAAGAAATGGATAGAAGATATGAAGCTTTTAGTAATGTAAGAGCAAGAAATATAAAAGATTATAACGAAAAAGCTAAGGAAGATATTAGTTTGTTAAAAATGGCTTATATAGTTATTGTAATTGATGAATTAGCTGATTTAATGCTAACTTGTAGTCAAGAAGTAGAAGATGCGATTAAACGTTTAACAGCAAAATCACGTGCTGCTGGTATACATTTATTAGTTGCTACACAAAGACCTACTGTCGATGTTGTAAAAGGAACAATAAAAGCAAACATTCCATCACGTATAGCGTTTAGAGTATTCTCGGGTACTGATAGTATGACTATTTTAGATGAAATTGGTGCTGAACAATTACTTGGTAAAGGTGATATGCTAGTAAAACAAAATGAAATACCAAATCGTTTACAAGGTGCATACGTTGCTGATAGAGAAATTGATGCAGTTACCGATTTTATACGTACACAAGCAGCACCTGATTACATCTTTACACATGAGGATTTAAAGAAAAAGACAGAAACATCAAACTTTACTGGTGGAACTAGTAATAATACTGAATCTGCCGAAACATTATATCAAATTGCAAAGTTTTGTATTGAAGAAGATAATTGCTCAATTAATTCTATTCAACAACAATTTAATGTAGGGTTTAACCGTGCACAAAGAATTGTAACATTTTTAGAAGAACAAGGAATTGTTTCTGAGAAAAATGGTACTAAGGGCAGAGAAATATTAATTGATTTATATCAATTAAATCAAATTTTTGAAAAGGAAAATTAAAATGAATTTAGAAAAAAGTGATGAAAATAAAATAGTTAATAAAGCAGTTAGTGTTACAATTGTTCGTACGATTATAGTTGTAATAATAACATTTTTTGCTTTAATTAATGTTAAAAAAATAAATAAGTTATCACGTATTTCATCACAGGGGTTATTTGGGCAAAATTCCAAAATGGGACCAGAATTGTTTTTTGGATTAATAATAATTGTATTATTAGTTTTTGCTATTTTCTTTTATTATATTTATAGAGTAAAAAAAGAAAATAAACCAACAAATAATTTAAGTAAAACATTTGAAATATATGACTTTTTTACATTTGCTATTACTTCAGTAATATGCCTCCTATTTTTAATGATGTTTGTTTTAACACCATGCACAGTAGATGGTGATTCGATGAATAATACTTATCAAGATAAAGATAAAATTATTATGTGGCATATGTCATATAAACCAAAAGTAGATGATGTTGTTGTTATTGAAGTTACAACAAAAAATTATGGTAATAGGTTATCTGAAATGTACATTCTTAAAAGAATTGTAGCTGTAGAAAATGATGTTGTTGAATATAAGGCAGCAAATGATTATATTGGTGATTTATATATTAATGATGTATTAGTAGAAAATTCTATTACTAAAGAATCATTTGAAAGAATGAGTAGTAATGAAACTGTAAAAGATAATAAATTTACAATGCCAAAAGAAAGATATCTTGTTTTAGGAGATAATAGAAAAAATAGCGCTGATAGTAGAGCGTTAGGATTAATCCATGAAGAAGATATTCTTGGTAAAATAATTTTAAGAGTTTTTCCAATAAATAAAATTGGAAATCCAAAGAAAAATATAAGATAGAAAGGTAGTAATGTATGGCGACAATTCAATGGTTTCCGGGGCATATGGCAAAAGCCAGACGGGAAATAACTGAAAAATTAAATCTAGTTGACCTGGTCATTGAACTTCGTGATTCACGTATTCCGTATTCGTCTAAAAATCCAATGGTAGATGAAATAGTAGGGAAAAAACCTAGATTAATAATTTTAAATAAAGCTAATATGGCTGATAAAACTGAAACAAAAAAATGGATAGAAGCATTAACTGATGAAAACACGGTATGTTTAGATATTGATTGTATTTCGTTATATAATGTTAATAAAGTTGTTCAATACGCAAAGTTAGTTTTAAAGGATAAACTAGAAGCTAATCAAAGAAAAGGAATAGCCCATACAACAATTAAAGCTGTTGTTTTAGGTATTCCAAATGTTGGAAAATCAACTTTTATAAATACTTTAGGGAAAAGAAAAGCCACAAAAGTAGGAGACAAGCCTGGTGTAACAAAAGGTCAAACATGGATTAAAATATCTGATGAATTGATGTTATTAGATACACCTGGTATTTTATGGCCAAAATTTGAAGATCAAGAAATTGGTAGAAAAATAGCTATTTGTGGGTCAATAAAAGATGAAATATTGGCTTTAGATGAAATATGTTTAGCTGCAATAAAGTATATTAAAGAAAACTATAAAGATTTATTAATGAAAAGATATTCATTAGATGATATTACAGATTTATCTGAAGATGAAATTTTAAAAGAAATTGGTAAAAAAAGAGGATGTGTTATTAAAGGTGGAGAAATTGACCTTGAAAGAGCACAAACTATTGTTTTAAACGATGTAAGAAAATGTCAGATTGGAGAGATCACATTTGAGCGAGCAAATCAATTTATATGAATTTGAAGAAACACTTCAAGATCAAGGTGTCGAACTAATCGCAGGTGTTGATGAAGTTGGTAGAGGTCCAATAGCTGGTCCAGTCGTGGTTGCCGCTGTTGTACTACCTCTAAATTCAAGAATAAAAGGTTTAAATGATTCTAAAAAATTATCAGAAAAAAAGCGAGAAGAATTATATAAAATTATAATGAAAGAAGCTTTATGTGTAAAAGTTGTTTTTTTAAATGAAAAAATAGTTGATGAATTAAATATCTATCAAGCAACAAAAAAAGGAATGATTGAAGCAATAAATGGTTTGGAAATTAAGCCACAACATGTTTTAATTGATGCTATGCAAATAACAGAATTGGAAGTACCTAATACACCAATAATTCATGGTGATGCAAGAAGTGCAACAATTGCTGCGGCTAGTATAGTTGCTAAAGTACAAAGAGATAATTTTATGGCAAAAATGGATTTTAAGTATCCTAATTATGGATTTAAGAGACATAAAGGTTATTGTACTAAAGAACATATGTTAAACTTAGAAAAATATGGACCATGTCCAATTCATCGAAAAACATTTTATCCAGTAACAAAATATTTGAATACACAAATCAAATTTGATCTATAGTCCTTAAGTGGACTTTTTTCTTTTTTTGTAAT
>JAVBOS010000172.1:0-9097 GCA_031550255.1 Anaeroplasmataceae bacterium
AAAACAAAAATTGTAAGTAGAACAAGAAATCCAAAATATAACATTGTATGTTTAGACTTAGGAGTAAAAAATAGCATTGTTAAAGCACTAAATAGTTACTTATGTAATGTTACAATATTACCATTTGATTCATCTAGTGAAGAAATATTAAAGCATTCACCTGATGGATTGTTATTATCAAATGGACCTGGTAATCCTAATGATTTACCTGAGGTAATAGGTGTTGTCAAGTCATTAATTGGAAAACTACCAATTTATGGATTAGGACTTGGGCATCAAATAATTGCCTTAAGTTATGATGCTAAAGTTTCTAAAATGAATAACTACCACGTTGGATCAAATCACGCTGTTAAAAATATAATAACTAATAAGGTAGAAATTGTAGAACAAAATCACTCATATGAAGTATTAAAAGATAGTTTAAATAATATTGATTTAAAAATAAGTCATATAAACACATTAGATAATAGTGTTGAAGGGTTAATTGATGATAAAAATTATGTATTTACTACACAATTTATTCCATCACAATTATCAAATCCATCTAATACAAAAGATATATATCAACAATTTTTAAATAATATTGATAAATTTAGGGGGATAAAATAAGATGCCAAAACGCACGGATATTAAAAAGATTTTAGTTATTGGAAGCGGACCAATTGTTATTGGACAGGCTGCGGAATTTGATTACGCTGGAACACAAGCCTGTTTAGCATTAAAAGAAGAAGGATATAAAGTAATATTAATTAACTCTAATCCGGCAACTATTATGACAGATAGAATTGTTGCAGATAAGATATACATGGAACCACTAGATTTAGAATTTGTTAGTCGTGTTATTAGAATGGAAAGACCTGATGCGATACTTTGCGGATTAGGAGGTCAAACTGGATTAAACTTAGCTGTTCAACTTGGTAAAAAAGGTATTTTAGAAGAATGTCAGTGTGAAGTTCTAGGAACGTCATTTGTTGATATCGAAAGAGCTGAGGATAGACAATTGTTTAAAGACCTTTGTTTAAAAATAGGTCAACCAGTATGTCAATCATACATATCCACAACTATTGAAGATTCCTTGAGATATGCCAATGTTATTGGATATCCAATCATTGTAAGACCTGCTTTTACTCTTGGTGGTACTGGTGGAGGTTTTGCTAATAACGATGAAGAAATGTTTGAATTATCAAAACATGCTTTAAAGTTATCTCCAGTTGGACAAATTTTAGTAGAAAAATCTATTAAGGGATATAAAGAAATTGAGTTTGAAGTTATGCGCGATTCCAATGGAACATCAATTGCTATTTGTAGTATGGAAAATATTGACCCAGTAGGAGTTCATACTGGTGATTCAATGGTAGTAGCACCTGCGCAAACATTAACGCCAAAGGAATATCAAATGTTAAGAGTAGCAGCCTTAGACATTATAAAAGAATTAAATATTATTGGTGGATGTAATGTTCAATTTGCCTTGGATCCTTATTCATTTGATTATTATGTAATAGAAGTTAATCCACGTGTTTCTCGCTCATCAGCCTTAGCATCTAAGGCAACAGGATATCCAATAGCAAGAGTAACTTCTTTAATTGATATTGGATATAATTTAGATGAAATTAAAATCGGGAGTCAAAATGCGGCATTTGAACCAACTGTAGATTATGTTGTTACTAAAATAGCGAGATTCCCTTTTGATAAATTTAATAAAGCAAATCGTACATTATCAACACAAATGAAAGCTACTGGCGAAGTAATGAGTATTGGAAGAACATTTGAAGAATCGTTTTTAAAAGGAATTAGAGGCCTTGAAATAAAAGTAGATCATATTTATTTAGATAAGTGTGAAAACCTTTCAACAGAAAATCTACTACAAAATATTCAAATTCCAACTGATGAAAGAATATTTGAAATAGCTGCGTTAATAAGACGTGGAATAACAGTTGATTTAATCTATGATTTAACAATGATTGATTTATTTTTCTTAAATAAAATAAAAAATATTATTGATTTTGAAAGTAAAATTGAATTTAATAAAGAAGTAATTTTAAAAGCCAAAAAATTAGGATTTAGTGATTCTTATTTAGCCAATAAATTTAATATAGATGAAATTGATTTATATAAATTTAGAAAAGAAAACAATTTGTTTCCTGTTTATAAGATGATAGATACTTGTGCAGGAGAATTTAAAACAACTATTCCATATCTATATTCTACTTATGAAACTAATAATGAATCAATTGTTTCAAATAAAAAGAAAGTTATTGTTTTAGGAAGTGGTCCTATTCGTATCGGACAAGGAGTTGAGTTTGACTTTTCAACTGTTCATGCTATTTGGGGAATACAACAATCGGGGTATGAAGCTATCGTTATAAATAATAATCCAGAAACAGTTTCTACCGATTATTTAGTATCAGATAAGTTATATTTTGAACCATTAACAATAGAAGATGTAATGAATGTTATTGAACTAGAAAAGCCTTTTGGAGTTATTGTTGAACTTGGTGGACAAACAGCAATTAATTTAGCTGATAAATTAGATAAGTTAGGAGTCCCTATTATTGGTACTAAAAATGAGGCTATTAAAAATGCAGAAGATAGACAATGCTTTGAAGATATTTTAAATGAGTTAAATATTCCTAGAGCTAAAGGTACAACAGTTAGAAATATAAAAGATGGTATTAAAGCTGCTAATAGTATTGGATATCCAGTACTTGTTAGACCAAGCTATGTTTTAGGTGGACGTGCAATGCAGATTGTTTATAGTGATAATTCACTAGAGACTTATTTACAAAATGCTTTTGATGTAGATAAAAAACAACCAGTTTTAATTGATAAATATATTGAAGGTAAAGAAGTTGAAGTTGACGCAATATGTGATGGTAAGGACGTATTTATTCCTGGAATAATGGAATTAATTGAAAGAACAGGAGTTCACTCAGGGGATTCAATAAGTGTATACCCACCAATAAGTTTAAAAGATGAAGTTATAAATACAATTTGTGATTATACAAAACGCTTAGGTTTAAGAATAGGGATAGTTGGGTTATTTAATATTCAATTCATCGTTGATGCTAAAAATGATGTTTATATTATTGAAGTTAACCCACGTTCAAGTCGTTCAGTACCATTTATCTCAAAAGCAACAAAATGTAATATTGCAAATATAGCTACTAAAGTTATCTTAGGACAATCATTAGAAAGTCTTGGATATGGTTCATATTTATTAGAAAACCAAAAAATGTATTATGTAAAAGCACCAACATTTAGCTTTTCTAAAATTAGAGGTTTAGATACAGTACTAAGTCCGGAAATGAAATCAACTGGTGAAGCGATAGGCTATGATGTTTCATTAAATAGAGCACTATATAAAGCTTTAAAAGCATCTCATACTAAAGTTATGAATTATGGAACAGTGTTTGTAACCTTGTCAAATGAAACAAAAGCAGAAGCTCTACCACTTATAAAAAGATTTTATGATTTAGGATTTAATATAGAAGCTACAAGTGGTACTGCAGAATTCCTAAAACAACATGATATAAAAACAAGAATTAGAAAAAAGATAAGTGAAGGTTCAGAAGAAATAATAGAACTTATTAGAAAAGGACACGTTTCATATGTAGTAAACACAACAAGTCACGAAGATGATAAAACTTCAAATGATGGATTTGTGATAAGAAGAGTAGCATCTGAAAATGATGTAACAACATTTACAAGTCTTGATACATTAAAAGTATTGTTAGATGTTTTAGATGATATCACAGTGAAAGTAGGAACTATTTAATGATAAAACATAATGCTAAGGTCTTATCAAATGTGAATTTAAAAGAAAAAATTTTTGAAATGAAATTAGAGTTTAATAATAAAATTAATGCCATGGCTGGTCAATTTGTTAACATTAGCACTATGAATTCAAGTATGTTATTAAAAAGACCAATCTCTATTTCTAAAATAAATAATAATGTTTTAACAATAACTTATCGTGTTGTTGGTGAAGGAACAAAAGCTATTTCTAATTTTAAAATTGGAGATTATGTTGAGGTTTTAGCGCCACTTGGAAACGGATTTAAAATTGTGGAAAATAAGACTTGCTTACTAATTGGTGGAGGAATTGGAATTCCTCCATTAGTAGAGTTACAAGATCGACTATTAGAAAAAGGAAATAAAGTAATTACAGTTTTGGCTTCTAGAAGTGAAGATTTATTAATTTATGAAGAAAAATTTAAAAACTTATTTATCACAACCGATGATGGTTCAAAAGGATTTAAGGGAAATGTTATTGAATTTTTAAAACAAAGTAATATTGAATTTGATACTTTATATGCCTGCGGTCCATCAAGAATGCTGCAAGGATTAGATAATATGTACTTTGGTAAAAAAGAAGGATATATTTCTTTTGAAGAAAGAATGGCTTGTGGTATTGGGGCATGTTATGGATGTATTTGTAAAACAAAGACAGTTGAAAATGGCTATATGAGAGTTTGTAAAGAAGGACCAGTATTTGAGTTAGGAGTTGTTAAATATGAATCTTAAAGTTAAATTACCAGGACTAGATTTAAAAAATCCTATAATACCAGCTTCTGGAACATTTGGATTTGGTGAAGAGTTTGCAAATTTTTATGATTTATCTATTTTAGGATCAATAATGATTAAAGCTGTATCTGTTGAACAAAAATTAGGTAATCCTACCCCAAGAGTTGCAGAAACATATGGTGGAATGTTAAACGCTATAGGATTACAAAATCCAGGATTAGAAAAAGTTATTAATGAAAAACTACCTTTTTTAGCAAAATATGATTTAAAAGTAATTGCAAATATCGCGGGTAATACAGTTGAAGAATATATGGAAGTAGCAAAAGAATTATCTAAAGTTGATAACGTTGGTGCATTAGAATTAAATATCAGTTGTCCCAATGTTAAACATGGAGGAATAACTTTTGGTACTAATCCAGAGTTTGTTGAAGAGATTACAAGAAAAGTTAAAGAAGTATCACAAAAACCAGTTTATGTTAAACTAAGTCCTAATGTTACTGATATTGTAAGTATTGCAAAAGCCGCACAACGTGGTGGTGCTGATGGAATATCTATGATTAATACACTTTTAGGAATGAAATTAGATTTAAAGACAGGAAGACCAATATTAGCTAACAAAACTGGTGGATTTTCTGGACCAGCAATAAAACCAGTAGCTGTTAGAATGATATATGAAGTATATAAGAATGTTAGTATTCCAATTATAGGCATGGGTGGTGTTCAAAATGCTTATGATGTTATTGAACTAATGTACGCTGGAGCCAGTGCAGTTGGAGTTGGAACAATGAATTTAGTTGATCCAATGATTTGTAAAACGATTATTGAAGATTTGCCGAGAGTATTAAAAGAATTAGGATTTAATGATATTAATGATTGCATTGGATATGCACATAGAAAGGACTAATTATGGTAATAATTGCGTTAGATTTTGAAAATAAAGAACAAACATTAAACTTTTTAAGAAAATTTAATAAACCATTATATGTTAAAGTTGGAATGGAATTATTTTACGGAGCAGGATTAGAAATAATTAAAGAAATAAAGGCTTTAAATCATAAGATATTTTTAGATTTAAAATTACATGATATTCCTAACACTGTTAAAAGTGCAATGGCAAATTTAGCTAAATTAGATGTTGATATTGTAAACTTGCATGCTACAGGTGGAATTCAAATGATGAAATCAGCTAAAGAAGGATTAATTGCAGGTTCAAATGGAAAAAATGTTCCACTATTAATTGCGGTAACTCAATTAACTTCAACATCAAAAGAAATGATGAACAATGAATTAAATATAAATGGTGAAGTTATTGATTCAGTAGTTTTATTAGCGAAAAATGCGAAAGAAGCTGGATTAGATGGTGTAGTGTGTTCACCACTTGAAGTAGTAAAAGTTAAAGAAGCTTGTGGGAAAGACTTTTTAACAGTAACACCAGGAATAAGACCAAAAACAGCATCTGTAGATGATCAAGTTAGAATAACTACTCCAGGAGATGCAAAAAAATTAGGAACGGATTTTATTGTGGTTGGACGTCCAATTACAAAGGCTTTAGATGTCGTTATTGCTTATGATGAAATAAGTAAGGAATTTAAGGGAGAATAATTATGGAAAAACAAGTTGCAAAAGCATTATTAGAAATAAAAGCAGTATTTTTAAAACCCAATGATCCATTTACATGGGCAAGTGGAATAAAATCACCTATTTACTGTGATAATAGATTAACATTATCAGTACCAAAAGTAAGAAGAATGATTGAAAATGCCTTGGCCAATGTAATAAGAAAAGAATATCCAACATGTGAGGCTATTATGGGAACTTCAACAGCAGGTATACCTCACGCTGCAATTATTAGTGAAATTTTAGATTTACCAATGGGCTATGTGAGAGCTAGTGCTAAAGACCATGGACGAACTAATCAAATTGAAGGAGAAATACCTACAAATAAAGATGTAGTTGTTGTTGAAGACTTAATTTCTACTGGTGGAAGTGTTATTGAAGTAGTTAATGTATTAAGAGAAGCAGGAGCTAATGTGTTAGGAATCGTATCTATTTTTACATATAATTTACAAAAAGGTTTAGATAAGTTAAAAGAAGCTAATGTTAAGAATATTTCATTATCTAATTTTGAGGCTTTAGCTAAAGTTGCAGTTGAAGAAAATTATATTGCTTCATCTGATTTAAATAAGGTATTAGCATTTCAAAAAAATCCAAGTGATGAATCTTGGATGAGTAAATAAAATAATTATTAGTTGAATAATTATTGTGAAAACGTTATACATAATTTTTTCTAAAAAATTTGTAGAATATAAAAAAAAAATATGTTAAAATTAAAAAGTATTTTTAATAGGAAGTAGGAAATATATTATGAAACTAATATTTACTTTTGAATTAAATACAGGCAAGTTACGACAAGTATTTGTTGATTTTTTATAAGCCCACAGCGACATTATTGTCGCTGTTTTTATTTTTTATTAGGAGGTATATATGGTAAAAGTTGGAATAATTATGGGATCAACAAGCGATTATGAAATTATGAGTGAAGCAGTTAAAGTTTTAGAAGACTTTGATATCTCTTTTGAAAAGAAAGTTGTCAGTGCACACCGGACACCACAATTGTTGTTTGAATATGCATCAACTGCAGTAAATCGTGGGATAAAGGTAATAATAGCTGGAGCAGGTGGCGCCGCTCATTTACCAGGAATGGTAGCAAGTTTAACAACACTTCCAGTTATTGGAGTACCTGTTAAATCAAAAACATTAAATGGGATAGATTCCTTATTATCAATTGTGCAAATGCCTTCAGGAGTACCAGTCGCATCAATGGCAATCAATGGAGCGAAAAATGCAGGGCTATTTGCCTTAAGTATATTGGCTTTAGAAGATAAACAATTGAGTAAAAAATTAGAATTATTCAGGGAAAAACAAACTAAGGATGTACTTAATAATGAAATCTAAAGTAATTGGTATTATTGGTGGTGGGCAATTAGGCATGATGATGATTGAAGAAGCCCATAAGCTTGGTGCTAAAGCTATATGCTTAGATCCAAGTATTGACGCGGTAGCATTTAAAATAGCTGATGAATATATTGTTGCTTCATTTGATGATTTAGAAAGTTTGGAGAAACTTTGTCAAAAATCGGATGTTGTAACATATGAATTTGAAAATGTAAGTGGTAATATTTTAAAACTTTTAAAAGACAAATATAACTTTAAACAAGGAATAGGACCATTACTTGATTCACAAGATAGGCTTAATGAAAAAATGAACGCATTAAATAATGGATTAAGACCAGCCAAGTTTTATAATGTATTAAATTATGAAGATTTAATAAAAGGAATTGATGAACTTGGTTATCCTTGTATATATAAGACAAGAACATTAGGCTATGATGGGCATGGTCAGATAATGTTAAGAAATAATGAAGATATAAAATCTGTTACAAAATATTTAGAAAAACCAGGTATTTTAGAAGAGTTTATCAAGTTTGATTTAGAAGTTAGTATTGTATTAGTTAGTGATAAAGATAAAATAATCAATTTTCCAATTGCACAAAATATTCATAAAAATGGAATATTAGATTTGTCTATTACACCTGCTAATATTAATAAGGAATTAGAAAATAAAATAATAAAAATTAGCAAAGAATTCATGATTTCATGCGAATATAAAGGAATTTTAGCCATTGAATATTTCATTATGGGAAATGAAATATATTTTAATGAAATGGCACCTAGACCACATAATAGTGGACATTATACAATTGAAGGTTGCCAAACAAATCAATTTAAAGAATTGTGTAAGTTTTTGCTAGACATACCAATTGAAGAACCTAAGTTACTTAATCCGACAATTATGAAAAATATTTTGGGAGAAGATTTAGAAAATGTTTTAAAGGTTAATAGTTTAGAGAACGTGTTTGTACATGTTTATGGTAAAAATAAAATTTTACCTAAAAGAAAGATGGGACATATAACATTTACAAATACCACAATTAAGAAATACAATAAAGAATTTAAAAAATATTTTGTGTGAGGGACAAATGAATAATTATAGAGTTTACGTTGAAAAGCTGGAGAGATTTCAAGTAGAAGCAAAAAGTTTAGAGCATGAGCTTAACTTAAATTTAGGATTAAATATAAAAAATCTTAGATTGGTTAATGTTTATGACCTTTTTGATTTTAATAAAGATTTATTAAATAAAGCAATGTACCAAGTTTTTGGTGAAGTAGTTACAGATAATGTAACGTTAGAATTAGATTTAAATAAACAATATTTAGCGGTAGAATTTTTACCTGGTCAATTTGATCAAAGAGCATCATCAGCAATTGATTGTGTTAAATTAATTGATCCAAATGCTGATGTGAAAATTAAAAGTTCAAAAATTATTATTTTTGAAAACAAAATAAATCTAGAAGACTTAAACAAAGTTAGAAAATATTATATTAACCAAGTTGAAAGTAGAGAAAAAGATTTAAGTATTTTATCAGATATTGAAAATACAAGTATAAGTGATGTTTTAATATTAGATGGGTTCAGAAACATTAAGAATAATGAGTTAAATGATGCTTGTAA
>JAVBOS010000011.1:0-4510 GCA_031550255.1 Anaeroplasmataceae bacterium
TAAATACATATAGAATAGAAGCACTTGCTAAATATTTTAATAATGAAAAAGTTGCTAAAGATTTTTTATTGACACTAATAAACATGCCATATGATAAAGCAATATCATCTATTGATAAGTTAACATTTGATGGATACTTAATTTCATCAAGTAAGTCTGCGCAATATGATAGTGAAATTGATTTTCTTATTAAACAAAGAGATTTGTTAAAAAATGGATATGCTAAATTAATTGAAACATATGATGACCAATATATTGGTACTAAGAAAATATCTGAATATCAAATAGATGTAGCAAGATATTTTACAGATAATAATATTGATTTATTAGTTGTCGGATTAAATAATAGTGACTATGTAAAAAATATTGAATCATACTTATCTCAATTAAATTTAGAATTAAAAAATTTAGAAAAAGATCAAACTGATAATAATGCACTTAAAGATGCTTTAGAAGCTGAAGTTAAAACTTTAGTCGGTTATTACGGGAATAGTGCTGGTTCAATTTCTACATATGAAGAATTTAATAAGCAAATAGCTGAATGTATCAAGAAAGCTATTCAAATTGCTCGTGAAATAAGAACTATTGAGGATAAAATTAGATCACAAGGTGTTACATCATCCGATAAAACTGCTTTTGAAAATCAAATAAAATCTTTTTATGATGAATTGGTAAAATTAACAAATGATTATGAAAAAGTTACAAAAGAAATTTATTTAAATAATTCAAACATTTATTATTCAAAATCATCAGTTGTTGAATATAATGGTGGAATTAGTATGCCAATTGCTGCTGTTGCTTCATTAATAGTTGGATTTGGAATCGCATGTGTTGCAATATTAATCGTTGATTTACCTAAACTTACAGCAAAAAAAGAAGAAGAAAAAATAGCATAATGCTCTTAAGAATGTCTTGTTGACATTCTTTTTCTTTATCATTATAAAAAAGAATTATAATGTAATAAAAAATGATATTTTTTGCAATTTTGTGGTAACAATAATAATATTAATATGTTATAATCTTTTTTGTGCATATTAATTGAATAATAATATAAAATATTATAAATTATATATGGGGTGATAAAATGACAGGAAGAATACATTCAATAGAGACTTTTGGTACAGTCGATGGGCCAGGAATTAGATTTGTTATTTTCTTTCAAGGTTGCCCTTTAAGATGTGCATATTGCCATAATCCAGATTCTTGGGAGTTTAATGGTGGTAAAGAAATGAAAACGGAAGAAATAGTTAAAGAAGTTTTAAAATACAAACACTATTTTAAAGATGATGGCGGTGTCACCTTAACTGGAGGAGAACCACTTGCACAAATTGATTTTGCTTTAGAATTACTAAAAGAATTAAAAAGCAATAATATTCATACTTGTGTAGATACATCAGGAATAACTTTTAATGAAAAGACTATTTTAAAGTTTGATGAAATTATTAAATATGTTGATTTATTTTTACTAGATATTAAACATATTAATAATTTAAAACATATTGATTTGGTTGGAAAAGAAAATTATAACATTTTATCATTTGCTAGATATTTATCTGATAAAAAGAAAGATGTTTGGATAAGACATGTTTTAGTTCCTGAAATTACAACTAATGAAAAGGATTTAATTGATTTAAAGAGTTTTATTGATACATTAGGTAATGTAAAGAAGATAGAAATATTACCTTACCATAAAATGGCTTTAAAAAAATATGAACAATTAGGAATTGACTACAAGCTAAAACATGTCAAAGAACCTAATGATGAACAATTAGAAACAGCAAAAAGAATTTTAACGAGTTAGAAAGAGTAGGTATTTATAATGAACGGTTGGACTGGATTTAAAGAAGGAAAATGGTGTAAAGACATTAATGTAAGAGATTTTATTCAAAAGAATTATACTCCATATTATGGTGATGAATCTTTTTTAACAAATCCTACAGAAAATACTAAAAAACTTCATGATATGATTACGAAGTTAAATGAAGAAGAAAGAAAAGCTGGTGGTGTACTTGATGCTGATACTAAAGTAGTATCAACATTAACAAGTCATGCTGCTGGTTATTTAGATAAAGAATTAGAACAAATCGTTGGTTTTCAAACAGATAAACCATTCAAAAGATCACTTCAACCATTTGGTGGTATCAAAATGAGTGAAAGTGCATTATCTGAATATGGTTTTGAACTTGATGATGAAATAAAACTAATCTTTAATAAATATCGTAAAACACATAATCAAGGTGTATTTGATGCATATACAAAAGAAATGCGTGCTGCTAGAAGCTGTGGTATTATAACAGGATTACCAGATGCCTATGGACGTGGACGTATTATTGGAGATTATAGAAGAGTAGCTTTATATGGAGTTGACTTCTTAATTAAAGATAAAAAAGAATATTTAGATAATCATAGTGGTGAAATTACTGATGATGTAATTAGATCAAGAGAAGAAACAAGTGAACAAATAAGAGCATTAGAAGAATTAAAGAAAATGGCAGCAATCTATGGTGTTGATATTTCAAAACCAGCTTCAACTGCAAAAGAAGCTGTTCAATTTACTTATTTTGGATATCTTGGAGCAATCAAAGACCAAAATGGTGCAGCAATGAGTTTAGGAAGAGTTTCTACATTCTTAGATATCTACTTTGAAAGAGATATTAAAAATGGAGTATTAACAGAAGAACAAGCTCAAGAAATAATGGATCATTTCGTTATGAAATTACGTTTAGTAAAATTCATGAGAACTCCAGAATATAATGAATTATTCTCAGGAGATCCAACATGGGTTACTGAATCGTTAGGTGGTATTGGACTTGATGGAAGACCACTAGTTACAAAAAACTCTTTCCGTATGTTACATACACTTACAAATTTAGGTCCTGCTCCAGAACCAAACTTAACAGTTTTATGGAGTGTAAGTTTACCTGAAAACTTTAAAAAATATTGTGCAAAAGTTTCTATTAAAACTTCTTCAATTCAATACGAAAGCGATGACTTAATGCGTGTTGAAATGGGAGATGACTATGCAATCGCATGTTGTGTATCTTCAATGAAAGTTGGGAAAGATATGCAATTATTCGGTGCACGTGCAAACTTAGCAAAATGTTTATTATACGCAATCAACGGTGGAGTTGATGAAAAGAAGAAAAATCAAGTATCACCTCGTTTTGAACCAATTACATCAGAATATTTAAATTATGATGAAGTAATGTTAAAGTTCAATCAAATGATGGGTTGGCTTGCTGGATTATATGTTTCAACTTTAAATGTTATTCATTACATGCATGACAAATATTGCTATGAATCATTAGAAATGGCTTTACATGATAACGAAGTAAGAAGATTCTTTGCCACTGGTATTGCTGGATTATCTTGTGTTGCTGATAGTTTATCTGCTATTAAATATGCTAAAGTAAAAGCTATCAGAGATGAAAATGGTATTGCAGTTGATTACGCTATTGAAGGAGATTTCCCTAAATATGGAAATAACGATGATAGAGTAGATAGCATTGCTGCTGATTTAGTTGAAAACTTCATGAATAAAATTAGAAGCCACAAAACTTACAGAAACAGTGTTGCTACAATGTCAATCTTAACAATTACTTCAAATGTAGTATACGGTAAGAAAACAGGAAATACACCAGATGGAAGAAAAGCTGGAGAACCATTTGCACCAGGAGCTACTCCAATGCATGGTAGAGATACTAACGGAGCATTAGCTTCATTAGAATCAGTTGCAAAACTTCCTTATGAACATTCAAAAGATGGCATTTCTAATACATTCTCAATTGTACCAGAATCATTAGGTAAATCTGAAGATGCGAAAGCAACTAACTTAGTATCATTACTAGATGGATACACTACAAGTGGGGGTTACCACTTAAACGTTAACGTATTTAATAGAGAAACATTATTAGATGCCCAAAAACATCCAGAGTTATATCCTCAATTAACAATAAGAGTTTCAGGATATGCAGTTAACTTCAATAAATTAACTCTAGAACAACAAAATGATGTTATTTCTAGAACAATGCATGAAAGAATCTAAATAGAATTATAAAATGTTTGTATACTATCTGTGTATAAACATTTTTTTATATGTTTTTATGCAAAAATGATACTTGACTATAATTTTTGCATAAAGTATAATAGAAATGGGTGATAAAATGATAAAAAGAAAAATAAAAGATGTAGTCTTAGATTCAATTAACAATTTTCCAATAACTTTAATTATTGGAGCAAGGCAAGTAGGTAAATCTACACTATGTTATGAAATATCAAATGAGTTAAATTATACTTATATATCGCTAGATGATATTACATTAAGAAATGAAGCTATTAATGATCCTAAATTTTTTTTATCAAAATATAAAAGACCACTTATAATTGATGAAATACAATATGCTCCTATATTGTTTGAGGTAATTGAATCGATTGTAAATAAAGCTCGATTAGAAATGAATAATCCAAATGGTTTATTTATACTAACTGGTTCACAAAGTTTTCAATTAAT
>JAVBOS010000066.1:0-3172 GCA_031550255.1 Anaeroplasmataceae bacterium
TACAGTTGGAATCAGGTAAAAACCAGTCATCAGTTTTTTTAGGAAAATATTTTGATGAAAATAAAAAAGATAACAAAACAATTTATGTACCTATATATCAAAAGTTAAATATTGAAAAATCAATGTTTTTTACTTTTAAAAAATTAACTGAAAATGGTCGATTCGATAAGATAATTGATTTATTAGAAATGCAAAATAATAATTATATGGATGAAGAAAAAGTAATAAATCATAATAATGAAAGAAAATCAAATGGATTTACACAGAATGCTTTTTATTTTAATAAGAATAAATGCTTAGATTTTATTAAAAGTTCAAAATGGAATTTTGATTATATAGATTCGCTTATGCTATTTTATGAATATAACAAATTATATATTTTATATAGTAAATAAGAAGATAAAAATAAGAAAAATATAAACAATAATAAAAATAAAAAAATATTGAGGTGATTTTTTGTATAGTAATATTGAGATTGAGATAACAACAAAATCTAATCTTTTAATAGGAGGAAATCCGGTTAGTTTTGAAATTGGAGGAATTGATCAGTGTACTATTGTAGATTGTGAGGGGTATCCAATTATACCTGCTTCTTCTTTTAAGGGATGTTTGCGATTTATACTTAAGAATGAATTTGATGATGATAAATTATTTGAAAAATTAGAAAACTATTATTCCACTTTATTGCAAAAAGAATTGGAGAATTTAATGACTCTAATGGAAGAAAGGATATTAGGAGAATCCGATGAGTTAATAAAAAATGAAATTATGAAAGAGAAGGAATCTTATAAAAGTCGTTATAAGCAAGCAATTGATAATTTTTCTATAGAATACTTATTTGGAATAGAAGGATTTAATAATACGCCAAAGTTAATGTTTAGTGATTTTAGTGTAAAAGACAAACAGATTGGTGCTAATAAAGAGGATTTATTTTCAAAGGATGCAAAAAATACAATTAAGCAAATGAACAACGATATTTCTGCCAATCCACGTATTTATAAAACAGTAAGACCAGAGGTTACTTTTTGTGGAGAAATATATTTTTATAAAATAAAGGATGATGATTTTCTTCCTGAATTAAAGGAAAATCTAAAAAAAGTAATTGAATTATTAAACAATGGAATTTATCGTCTTGGTAATTCAAAAAGCAGGGGATATGGAAGGGTACAAGCAAAGGTATTATTACATTGAAGGAGAAATTGAATGAAAACATATGAAATAACCTTAGTCTCAAAAGGTTCAATAACTCAGTTACCTGATTCGCAAAAAATATTTGGTGCTTTAATGTATCTGCATAATGAAAAATGTAAACAATCGAGTTCTGATAAAACAACAAAATTAGTACATAAAATCCTTAATAAGGAAGTTAACATATGGATATCTAATATTTTTCCTAAGGATTATTTTCCAACTCCATTTGAAGAAGTTTTAAGTCGGATTGGCGAACCAACAGATAAGATATTATATAACCAAATTAAAAGTAGAAAATATGTAAAAAAAGAATTGTTAAATAAATTGTTTAGAGATCCTAAAGTATCTAATATAGCTAACGTATATCCTTTTATTCAAATTGAAGAGTCCTCACAAGTAAAAATGTCTATAGATAGCCAGAAATACAATATTTCAGGATTAGATAATAAAATGTTCTCTATACCACAGATATTTATATATGAGGTATATAAAAAAGAAAAAAGGATAGTTACTGAGTTTAATTTTTATATTGGAATAGATGAAAGCAAAGAGTGCGAAGAACTATTAAATATTATTGAAGAATCAATAGACAATAAGGACATAATAATCAGGGGAAAAGGTTCCTCTCATGGATATAATACTTTTCAAATGCAGGCAATTGATTTAAGCAATATTAATTATCAAGATAGAACTATTTTCTTAAATATGGGTATGCTTTTACCCAACCAAATAAATTATGATCAATCAACACTAAAACTTTTTACATCCGAAAGACGTCCGTATGAAATGGCTGGCGGTTGGGATAAAAATTTTTCTTCTCAATTTATTAGTTTTGTTAAAGAGGGAAGTATTATTGTAAAAAAAGATACATTTGAAGATATAGGTCAATCTATTGAATCACCATTTGATAAAAAAAGAGCTATTGTTTTTGGTAACTCATGGCTTTATCCTTTAAATGTTATAGAAGGGGGAAATAATTTTGGGAAAATTTACGAGATATAAGTTTGAACTAAATACAGTATCCAGTGTTATTTTATCTCCAAGAAGTAATATGGCATTTTTTGTGAATACAGAAAGTTATTCAGAGGGTTTTGACACTAAGGAAATTAAAACATATATGGGTGATGAATTGAAAAGGGAAGGAATTAAGGTTATTTATCCTTTTTATCAGTATGGAATGTATACAAAGTATAAATATCAAAATGCACAATTTTATATACCTGGTTCATCTTTAAAAGGTGTTTTATGTCAAGGAATATATAAGGGAAATGGATGCCCTGAATTAATGATGGATGATTTAGTTTTGGATAATGCTATAGGAAAAAAAGTTTTTGTTAGAAATCTTTATAAGGTACAAAATATTGGTATAAATAAAAAAAATAATCAAGGCGTTTTGCTTGATAGTGATATAAAAGTTAAAGAAGAATCAAAGGTTAATTTAGGGGTTTTCTTTGATAACGTTGGAGTAGAGATGCTTTGTAATGGAGTAACATGCAATGGAGAATTTTATTTTTCTGATTCTGATAAGGCTTTAAATAATTTATTAAGCAGTGCTATTGAACAAACAAGTAAAAAAATGAGAAAAATGCTTAAGCAAATGGAAGATGTTTTATTGAGAAGTGACAATGAATTTACAAAGGGTACTAAGGAGTATTTAGGGAATGTTTATAATAACTTGAGAGTATTACAAGAAGAAAAGGAGTGCTTGATATTAGGTGGATATAAGGGGTTGTTTCATTCAATATTGATTAGTAATGAAAAAATGATGAATGGAAAAAATAGTGGTATTTTTATAGATAAATTGACAAATTTGCCTCATGGATTAATAAAATTTAAAATAATAACCTGAATCCGTTAAACTCACTAACTCAAAATGGCTGTCAACTAAGCCATCCACAGTACTTTAAAGCGTCGTAAATCTATATTTCATTTTCACCCATTGGGTGATAAAAAATAGTTGTTTTTATTTCATATTAACCTC
>JAVBOS010000055.1:0-4514 GCA_031550255.1 Anaeroplasmataceae bacterium
TATATAAATTTTAATAATATATTATGTGATTTAAATCAATATATTGCGTTGTGAATATAAAAATGAATAGTAAGGATGAAATAGCTGAAACTGCTTTTTTACTAGCATTACAAAACGGTTTTGATAATGTATCTATCAGGAATATTAGTGAAGAGTCAGAAATATCTATTGGTGGAATATATTATCATTTTAAAAATAAAACTGAAATATTAAAATATATTATTGTTAAATATTTCTCAACTGAAATTGTTGTTTTTAAAAATGTTCTAGAAAAAGAAGGTACTTTTATCGAAAAGTTAGAGTTTATTCTGTGTAATCAAGAAGAATTACTATATAAGGAAAGTGGTAATATTGGATTTTCTAAATCACATGATGTTGACTTTAAAGAGTACTTTCTTTTGATGATAAGTATCTATCACCAATACCCAGAAGTCAGAGAAGAATATGATAAATCAATACTAAATGTTTTTAACTTTTTTAAAAAATTAGCCGAACAAGCAATAGAAAAAAAAGAAATCAAAGAAGATATCGATCCATATAAACTAGCCACCCATATTCTATCAATATACTTAGGAATCTCATTAACATCAGTAGAATGCACATATATACCTTTTAAAGAACTAGTAACTACAAATTTAGAATTTCTATGGAACAATGTGAAAAAATAAATTTATAATACAATCAAATCCTAATATATTATGTTAGTCTATTTACGCTTTTATTTTATTTCTATATAGAACTTATCAGAGACATATTATCCTCGGATATTATTGTTATCATTATTGGTTCTATACTGGTATTCAGTTATTAGTATTATTATTAGTATTATTAGTATTATTATTACTATTATTGAAATAATTAGTTTTCTGTATTTTCAATATATTCATATTATGAGTTGCCAAAAAATTTGGTATTGAAAAATTTTAATGTTATCTGTCAAAAAATTTAGATTTTTTTGATTTATGTTTTTTCCATATATCAACGTTAACTTTATATACTATGTAAAATATAATATAAGTTTATAATTTATCGAAGAACGAACGTTCGTTTTTTGGAGGGAGTTTAAATCAATATGTGGGATTATAAATTTAAAATGAGTATTAAGGATGAGATAGCTGAAACTGCTTGATTGCTAGCATTGGAAAAAGGTTTTGATAATGTATCTATCAGAAATATTAGTGAAGAGTCCGGAATATCTGTTGGTGGAATATATTATCATTTTAAGAATAAAACTGAAATATTAAAATATATCATTGTTAAATATTTCTCAACTGAAATTATTCTTTTTAGAAATCTTCTAGAAAAAGAAGGTACTTTAATCGAAAAGTTAAAGTTTATTTTGTGTAATAAAGATGAATTACTATACAATGAAAGCAATAATGTTGGATTTTCTAAATCACAAGATGTCGAGTTTAGAGAGTACTTTCTTTTGATGATGAGTATCTATCACCAACACCCAGAAGTCAGAGAAGAATATGACAAATCAATACTAAACGTTTTTAACTTTTTTAAAAAATTAGCCGAAAAATCAATAGAAAAAAAGAAATCAAAGAAGACACCGATCCATATAAACTAGCCATCCACATCCTATCAATATACTTAGGAATCTCGTTAACATCAGCAGAATTCACTTATATACCTTTTAAAGAACTAGTAACTACAAACTTAGAATTTCTATGGAATAATGTGAAAAAATAAATTTATAATATTTAATGTTGAATTGTCAAAAAAAATTTGGGTTTTTTGATTTCCTTTTTTCATATAAAAAACAGTAAACTTTCTATACTATGTGAAATATATCATAAGATCATAATTTATTAGAGAACGAACGTTCGTTTTTAAGAATTTTTAAGATTATAAAGAGGGTGAAAATATTAAAAAATTAATGAAAAAATCATACTAATAACCTTGTTACTTATACTACTTTTAATTACAGTATCATCTGTAAATGCAGATACAAACATTACGCGTACTGATAATCTAGGAACGGTTATAAGTAGTGTAAATAATGGAGATTATATAAATTTAGATATTGGAATATATACAAATAAGGTAACTAATATAACAATAAATAAAAACCTGACAATATCAGGGAAAGATGCAAAAACAACCATAATAGATGCAAAAAGATTAGGAAGAGTATTTACCATAACCCCAGGAAATACATTAAAATTAATAAATATAACATTAATCAATGGAAATGCAATTAATGGTGGAGCAATATACAATAGTGGAACATTAACAATGATAAAATGTATATTAACCAATGACCTGGCAACAGATGGTGGTGCACTTTATATAATGGGTTCAACCACTATTAAGGATTCTAAATTTATAAATAACCGGGCTAATCGCAATGGTGGGGCTATTTATGCGAACAAAGCTACGGTGATTAAGGAAAATTCAAAATTTATTAGTAATTCAGCCTATAAAGGTGCTGCGATATTCTCAAAGAATAAATTGACTATTTTTAAATCAGTATTTAAAAATAATAAAGCATGCCTTAAGTTATCTATATTTTTAACCAATAGACTAGTTAAGTATGGTAAAACTAAAGTAAATGTTAAATTTGAAGCTAATAATAATGTTAAAGCCAAAAATGCTAACCATGCAATATGGTCAACTAATATTAAAAATGTTAAGGTTGATGGCAAATTAGCTAAAAAATACATACTTCCAAAAAATATTGAAATAGGTCTTAAAATTAATAATAAAAAGACTAAAATCCAATCTAAAAGGGCTTCTGCTGAAATCAAAACCTATCCTAATTATAACTGGAAAAATTTTTCTTTTAAAGTTACATATTATGGAAATAGCTATATAAATAAAACAAGTGTTACTTATAAAGTTAGCTCAAGAATTGCTAATACTGATGTTTATAATGTGAATAAAAATAAAAAATCTAAATATTATGTTCCTTATAGAAAGGATAAACTACAAACTAAAATCAATGGTAAAATCTATTCTAAAACTATTAAACAAAAAGCAGCTAAGAATGCTTATTTTTTAGGAGGAGAAAAAATACCTCAAGATTTACAGAAATTTTTAGCTGGTTGGAAAGGTGTTGTTGATGTTAATGAAACTTCTTTAAAAAAAGATTATTTCTATTTTTTATTTTAAATCTAAAAAGTATGGTTTTGAAGGAAAATTAACTCCATTGAAAAAAGCTAAATCTTTACATAAATGGGTTTATAATAATATTAAATATAGTTTATCTTCCGATTTTGGAGGTTCTACAATTCTCAAAAAACGTAAGGGGAATTGTGCAGGATATTGTAATTTATTTACTTCATTAGCTAGAACTGTAGGAATACCAACTTCATATTTGTATATGAGTCCAAAAGACTATAGTGGAACTCATGTATTATTACTAGTTTACATTAAAACAGGATCTTCATGGAAAATTTATAAATTTGAACATCAAGTTTTTAAATTCAATTATAATCAATGTAACCCTTCGAAACTTTATGAAGCTGATAATATTTATGGATGTGAGTTAGCATTTCCTCATTGGTATGCTGATAAAGAGGCTAGTTTTAATTTCATACGTTATTTTTCTTTATACGATTATAACAATCCAACTTATAAAAAATGCTTATCTTAATAAATAGTTAAAATTACTTTAATGACTCATATTTCTAATCTTAAGATCAATGGTTCAAGGTCCTCCAAGTCCGTTAACAGAGTTTCTCTATTTTTCATCATATGTTTGTTTTCTAGAAACTTCAAATGTGATTGGTTTTTCATTGCCTAATAAATTATCATTCAACTCAACTTTAGTTATTTGATTATTTTCATCTGGTGTGAAATAAAAAGTTTTACTTTCTAAACACATTGCTGAGCTATATTGAGTATAATCATCTTCATTTGAAGTTTTAACTACAATTCCTTTAGGAATACGAACTGTGTTTAAATTTTGCCAAATATTTGTCACACTTTCTTCTTCATTTTTGGCAACCTTAATATATTCTTTAAAAAAGGCAGCACGAACAAAACGATGGGTTGGTGTAAATCCTCCAGGAAGTTCTGATGTTCCAGTTCCTTGTGAGAAAGGCGTTGCAATAAAATCCCCATATTTTTTTGGATTAAGTTGTTTAGGACGAACCCTTATGTAATTTCTAAGATTTTCAATATGCCATTCTAAACTAGGAGTATTTGTTAATACCCCTACAGGATTTTCTTTAAATTTAAGTTCTCCCCCAGTAGGTTCAATTACAACTAGCCTACCCGTTGTATCTCCGATGATAAAATGTAAAGGAATTGTTTTGTTTAATAAAGGTAATTCTCTTTCTATTAATCGAACATCTTTTAAAGCATCCTATAAATCTTTGATTGAAGCAAAATTTCCTAAAATCCAGTTTAAAAATTCCCAAGGTGTAAAGTTAATCTTATTTTGGACTCTTTCTTTATCATATTTTGCTTCACCAGGTAAATAAAGTTCTGCAATTCCCAAGCCTTTTTCATTTAAACCATCAGTAAAACTATATGCCCCATTTATTTCTCTTCCAGCTCCT
>JAVBOS010000037.1:0-9338 GCA_031550255.1 Anaeroplasmataceae bacterium
TGTACCTGCAACGGCAGAACTATGGTGAATATTATGAAGATGATAATACACTTTGTTTAATTGAAAGCAAGTTCCATAGAAAAACAAAATTAAATGGGAAAGTTATTCAAAAGGAAAAATAGATAATGATTGTGTAAAATATTTTGTGGAAGATAAACACAAATTTACTCAAGAATATTTAACTTCAAAAATAAAAATAAAAAAATAAAAATGGAAAGAAGATTATTTATATAAAAATGATCATCCTGATTATGTTACTTTACCAATGATATATTACGTAGATGATTTTCGCCTAATAATAGTTCAATTGCAACAATAATATAAATTATGTAAAAAAAGATTACAAAATATTTATTAAAAAGCCTTGTAAGACGTTGATAATATATTATTTGAAAATGATAGTATCTTTAATGATGTCAATTGTGTTTTATAGATGGATATAAGTCACCCGTTAATACAAAAAAATAATCCTATGACTTTTAACTAAGTCTAGGGCTATTTTATTAATAATTAACAACAATCAGTAACTAGTTCTTTTATATTAACTGGAAATCAATAAATTTAACAAGTGTTATCAATTTTTTAAAATTACTTAAAACCATCTTCTAATCATCACATTGTTTACTTCAATTTTAATTTTACAAATCCTTTTAAAATTTATTACTTTTTTATTTATTCTTTAACAATACAAGTATTTAAAATAATTATTTTTACATCTTTTTTAATAGAATTACACAAAAGGAAAATGAATTAAATTTCTTAAATTTAAAGGAAAAAAAGTTGGTGAAGTATAAAATAGTTTCTAAAAAAAAATTTAACATCCATAAAGAGATCAATTTGACTTTTATATCTATCATTCTATTTTTATTTATAAAAATTAAGTTTTATGCATATACTTTTATGGTGATAAATATGAAATATTATTTAGTAGGAATAAAAGGTAGTGCAATGGCCTCTTTAGCAAAACTATTATTAGATTTAGGACATGATGTAACAGGTGTTGATTATAAAGAAGATTATTACACTTTAGATTCTAAAGCTTTAGGAATTAAAGTAGATACATTTAATGAAGTTAATTTAAATAATGATTGTTTTTATATTATTGGGAACGCATTTGCAAATCATTCCCTAACGAAATATATTATTAATAACTATGATAAATATGAATATTATCCAAAATTTATTGATAAACTTTTTAACTTACCTAAAGTAGCAATAAGTGGTTCACATGGTAAAACAACAACAACTAAACTAGTAGCGTCATTATCGAATGAAACTTGCAATTACATAGTCGGAGATGGTAGTGGTGGGGGGAATCAATTAGCAAAATTTTTTGTTTTTGAAGCTTGTGAATATAAAGAAACTTTCCTAAATTATTATCCACAAATATTAGTCATTACAAATATTGATTTTGATCATCCAGATTATTACGATAGTGTAGATGATGTATTTGATAGTTTTAACAAGATGGCACAACAAAGCGAAATGATAATATATAATGGTGATGATAAATACTGTCAAAAGCTTGATGTATATAATAAAATTAGCTTTGGTTTCAATAAAGACAATGATTTGTATTGTGAATATAAACTTAAAGAAAATGGATATGATTTATCGCTTTTTTATAATAAAAATAATGTTAATTTCTTTTTACCGTTTTTAGGGGAGCACATGATTTATGATTTTTTAGCTGCATATGCTGTTTTACATCTTCAAGGGTTAAGTGATGAGGTAATTCAAAGAAGGTTATTCAATTTCGAATTACCGAAAAGAAGACTACAAACATATTTACATAATACAAATGCTGTTATATGTGATTATGCTCACCATCCTGCAGAAATAAAAGCAGTTTATAATACACTTTGTTTACAGTTTAAAGATAATAAAAAAATTATTATTTTTGAACCACATACTAACACCAGAACGATTACATTTAAAAAAGAATTTAAAGATATTTTAGAATTGTTTGATGAAGTATACTTAAGTCATATTTTTTCAAGCGTTAGAGAAATAATTGATATATCTAGTGAAAAATATATTTATGATTTTATGAATTTTCCGATGTACACAGATAATATTAAAGATAAATTATTAAATTTAGAAAATACAGTTATTTGTTTTATCGGAGCGGGTAATATTGATTTGAAATTTAATCAATTTATTTTAGAATTAGAAAAGATGTAATCGGTTTCTGAAAATGAATGAAAATATATTGTCATACATTTGTCGTTGTGTTATAATTATGTCATAATGAGGTGGTTTTGATGGCAAATGTTACAATATATGATGTTGCTGGAGCAGCTAAGGTATCTTTAGCAACGGTAAGTCGTGTTTTAAACAATCCTGAAAAAGTTAATGCTAAAACAAGAGAAAAAGTATTAGCTGTTATAAAAGAATTAGGTTATAGACCAAATGCAATAGCTAGAGGACTTGCCAGTCGAAAAACTACTACAGTTGGTGTTGTTATTTCGGATATTACAAGAGCATCTACTTCACAGTTATTGGGTGGAATTATTGATATTGCTAAAATATATAATTATTCTATAAAAATATTTTCTATGGCAGGTGAAACTGACCTAGATGAAGCAATAAGAAATATTGTTGCTGAACAAGTTGACGGTGTATTATTTGCGAATGATGAATTAGATTCAAACCAAATGCATTTAGTAAAAACAAAGTTTGAAGATTCTGGAATTCCGGTTATACTGACAAATGTTTTATATGATGATGAAATTTTACCTTCAGTTTCAATTGACTATGTTGAATCAGCATATGAAATTACAAAAGAAATGATTGATGATGGTCGTAAAGATATTTATTTGTTATCAACAGTTAGAAGATATTCTGTAAATGTAAAAAAAGAAATTGGTTACGAAAAAGCGATGAAGGAAGCTGGATTAAATCCTAAAATATTTAAAACTAGCGGAGATATAAATATAAGCACTCCGCACTTTGCTGAATATTTTTCAAATAATAAAATTGATGCCGCAATTGGTGTACGAGATAGTATTGCAGTTGCATTCTTAAATACAATGCTTGATCTTGGAAAAAAAGTTCCAAGTGAAGTTGCAGTTGTTGGATTCCAAAATACTAAATATGCAATGTTATCAAGACCTGCATTAACATGTGTTGATACACCAGTTTATGATATTGGGGCAGTAGCCATGAGACTTTTAACAAAATTAATGAAACAAGAAGCTGTAGATACAGTTAATGTTGTTTTACCACATGGAATTGCTAGAAGACAATCAATGTAAATAAATCGATGATTATTAAAGTAATTATTTATAACAATTTTTAGAGAACTAGTGTTTGGTGAAAACTAGTATTGCATAAATAATGAATTACAAATAGGAGATTTTTCTATTAAAAGTAGAAACGTTAGCTACGTTAAAGCTTCAAGTGCTAGATTATTCTAGAACTAAGGTGGTACCGCGATAATTCGTCCTTGGATTTTTCCAGGGACTTTTTCTTATAAATTAAAGGAGAAAAATAAAAATGAGACTAATTGATGAATTAAAATGGAGAGAGTTGTTTTTTGATCAAACAGACGAAAAACTAGGAGATTTTTTAGAAGAAGGAAAAGGTGTTTTTTACTTAGGGGCAGACCCAACAGGGAGTTCTTTACACGTTGGACATTTAGTAACATATTTGGTTGCTAAAAGATTAGAAGCAAAAGGACATAAGCCTATTTTATTAATAGGTGGGGCAACCGGACAAATTGGTGATCCTAAAATGCAAGGTGAAAGAAAAATGTTAGAAAATGATTTAATATTAGAAAATGTTAAGTCTTTAACTAATCAAGTAAAAAACATATTTAATTTTAATAATATTGTTAACAATTATGATTGGTGTTCTAAAATAGATATGATTACATTTTTAAAGGTATACGGAAAGTGTTTTAATGTTAACTATATGATTAATAAAGATACCGTTAAATCAAGACTTGATAGCGGAATATCTTATACTGAATTTTCATACCAAATATTACAAGCATTAGATTGGCATCACTTATATGAAACAAAAGGATGTAATATGCAAATTGGTGGACAAGACCAATGGGGAAATATTACAGCTGGAACAGAGTTAATAAGAAAATTATGCGGACCAGATGAACAAGTTTATGGAATGACTATTCCATTAATTGTTAAAAGTGATGGAACAAAATTTGGTAAAAGTGAAGGCGGAACCTCTGTGTGGTTAGATCCAAATATGACTAGCCCATATGAATTCTATCAATTTTGGATTAACACCCCAGATACTGATGCGGTAAAAAGATTAAAACAATTTACATTCCTTAGTATTGAAAGAATTATAGAAATAGAAAAAGAATTTAATGAACAACCGCATTTAAGACTTGCTCAAAGAGTGTTGGCAGAAGAACTAACTACATTTGTTCATGGTAAGGAAGCATGTTTAGAAGCAATTAAAATTTCTGAGGCGTTATTTAGTGGAAATATTAAAGACTTAACTGCTAAACAAATAGAACAAGGGTTTAGTGATCTACCAAGTGTTACGATTGAAGAAAACCAAACATTAGTTGATGTTTTAATATCTTTAGGATTAGCTTCGTCAAAAAGAGAATCAAGAGAATTTATTACAACTGGAGCGGTTAGTATTAATGGTGAAAAAAATACTGATTTAGATTTAGTAATTACAAAAGAACTAGCAATAGAAGGTAAATTTATTGTATTAAGACGTGGTAAAAAGAAATACGCTTTAATTAAATGGTAATTAAATATTAAAAGATGAAAGTGTACGATTTTGTACACTTTTTTAATTAAAAAAGGTAACACATTTTGTGTTACCTTTAAAGAGTTTCTTTATTGTAATGTCCTAAAGTATCAGTTTTTTCATTAAAGTAATTAGTTTTTTTATTAGTTGCTAATTTATCTTGAAACACCTTTATTATGTTTTTTGTTTCCTCATAATTTTCAATGGTAAATTGTAAACGATAATAGTTAATATTATTTAATTCATCTAAATAATCTACTAAATTTAATGTCTTACCATTAAGAATTGTAACCGTACAATCGTTGTGAAAAACAAGTGGAAATTCGGTATAATTATCTTCTAATATATAAGTATTTGCTTTGCATGTTGGGCATAAGTCCATTGATTTAAGAGGGCAATATTTTGTAAACATTGCATCTAATCTACCATAAACTATCATTTCTAAATTAGGATAACCATTGTTTTGTAAATAATATGAACTGATTATATCATTAATTTGACTTTGATTTAATTCATATGATAAAGTTACTCTTTTTACTCCAAGATTATGTAATTGATTAATAGAAGTAGCATTTATAACATTTAAAGAAAAATCAGAAACTAGGTAATTATTAGTATAATGGTTTATTCCGCTATAACCACCAACTAAAACAGTTCCATCTTTTTTAGGGTAGGTAACCTCATTACGTCTGATAATATTATCATAATAAATATCTTCTATCCCTAATTCTTTACAAGCATTATATTGTTCAACAGTAGAACAATATGCCGTAATAGTTGGTTTTTGTTGTAAGAAAGAAATTGGAGAAATTTTATAAATAATTTCACTTGTTTTACGGTTTGATAATAATCTTTCATTGTTAATTAATTCGATAGCATCTCTTCTAAATTCATTAAGCTGTCCTATTGGAATAAATACTTTATCAGGTATATTTACTTCTAAGTAATTTAGTTCATATACACTTTCATTTAATTTAGAAAATTGATTATTAAAATTTTCATATGTTGTTGGAGTATTTATAGCTTCTTCTAAAACAAAAGAAGATGTAAAAGAAACATATTTATCTAAGCAGTTTACTGTTATTTCTAATTTTTTATTAATTGAACCGCTAATATAAATATTTAAGGGAAATCTTTTAAATTCTTTAGGAAAACTTTTTTCTAATTGACTTAAATATTTATTATCTAAAGTTTTATATACCTTATCACCAATATTCAATTTTTCTACTAAATCAATATAACAAACTTTGTCAGCACTGTTTATTAAATTATGATCTTTGTCGTACATTTTAACGACATTTAAAGTAAAGTCTTCAAATGTGTCAATTCTAATTTGATCGTTTTGATTTAAGGTATCATTTAAGGTAATTTGATAAGTATTTTTATATTTATTAGTTATTTTTCCAATTTCATAACCGTAATTGTTTGGTTTTTCTAAATTAGAAATATTCTTTTTATCCTCTTTAAAAATATAACCTTTAGTAAAAGTTCTATTAAATGTTTTTAATAAGTTTTTATTAATGGAAGAAGAATCACTATTCTTATCTAATAAAGTACGGTAAGAATTAACAACATTAGCTACATAAATAGGTTCTTTCATTCGTCCTTCAATTTTTAATGAGTCAACGATCTTTAAATCATCAATAAAAGAAGAAGTATTTAAATCCTTCATACTTAAAATATAGTTTTTATCATATTTAATATTTTTAGTTTTATTAACTAAAGAATATTGTTTTCGGCAGCTTCCGACACATCTACCTCTATTACCGCTTCTATGTCCTATTAAACCACTCATATGACAGTTTCCTGAGTAAGATACACACAAGGCACCGTGAACAAAAACTTCTATTGGCATTTTAGAATTTTTCTTTATTTCTTTTATTGTATCAATATCAGTTTCTCTTGCTAAAACAACACGATGAACACCAAGTTTTTCAGCAAACTTAATTCCTTCTAAATCATCAAATCCCATTTGAGTTGAAGCATGAGCTTCCATTAGTGGATATTTATTTAATATATAAGATAATAAAGCTAAGTCTTGAACAATAATACCATCAACATTTAATAAATATAATTTGTCTATTTGTTCATATGCTAAAGAAAGTTCATTTTCATAAACGATAGTATTCATAGTTATATATATTTTAACATCTCTTAAATGCGCATATTTTATTGCTTTATTTAAAGTTTCATAATCAAAATTTGTGGCATAGGCTCTTGCTCCAAACTGCATCATTCCTAAGTAAATAGCATCTGCTCCATTACTTATTGCTGCAATTAGTGCTTCAAAGCTTCCTGCTGGAGCTAGTAATTCACTCATAATATCACCTTAAATATTATAACATAATTTTTTTTATTTTGATAAACTTGTTAAAATATGATAAAATATAAAAAAATCATTGAGGAGCATATTATGAAAAAGTTTATAAAAGATTTTGGAACGTTTATAAAAAGGGGGAATGTTTTAGATTTAGCAATAGGGATGATTATTGGGACTGCTTTTAATACAATTGTAAAAAGTTTAGTTAATGATATTATTATGCCAATTATCGGTGTTATTCTAAAAGTTAATGTTGTTGAGCTTCGTGCCGTTTTGGTTCCAGAAGTATTAAATGAGGCTGGGGAAATTATTAGAAATGCTGTTACAATTAATTATGGTTCATTTTTACAAAGTGTAATTGATTTTTTAGTGATTGCATTATCTGTTTTTGTTGCGATTAGAACTATTACTTCTGTTAATACTAGAATCGAAAGATTAAAAGTGTTAATTTCAAAACAAGAAGAAGTTGTTGAAGAAAAAGTAGAAGAACATGTTGTTGTGGAAGTTAAGCCCTCTGTTGAAGAATTATTGACTGATATAAAAGAAATTTTAAAATCTAATAAAGAATAAAAGCGCAATTATGCGCTTTTTTGTTGTACTTCAACTGTTTCTAATAGAAATTGTTTTGGTTTTATGTATAAAAGTATGTTTATAAAAACAGTAATGTAGAAGATACTTACACTACATAATAATGCAATTATCATTGTTGATATACCTATTTCTTTTGTTATAAAGTTAGGGTTTAAAATTAATAACCCAAGATTTATTGTAAGAATTAGTGATAAAATAGTTACAATAAATAAAAAGCATGACATAACTAATTTTTTCATATTGCCTCCATATAATATATGGATATTATTGGTATATTTTAAAAAAATATACCTTTTTTATCTTTTATATGATAAACTTAATACATAATTAAGGAGTATCTTTTATGAAGTATAGAAAATTTTTGAATTTTATTTTAATTTTAATTCTAGGTTTAACAATTAGTAGCTGTTATAAAAACTATGAAGGTGAAGAAAATACACCGCTGTCTGAAACTGTTGATTTCCAGTTATTAGCTGTTAACGATACACATGGATATATTGAAGACACAACAACAGCAGGTATTTCTAAAACTGCTGCCTTTATAAAGTCTGAGGTTGCAAAAAAAGACAAAGAAACTATCGTTATTTCAGTAGGCGATATGTTTCAAGGAACGGCTATTTCAAATTTAACCCAAGGAAGAGTTGTAAATGATTGTATGAATGAAATTGGATTCGATACAATGACTATTGGAAATCATGAGTTTGATTGGGGAATTAAAGAAATCGCTCGATTTAAAGATGGTAATAAAGAAAATGGAGAAGCAAATTATAATATTTTAGCTGCTAATATCGTTTATAAAGGTACGGATACTTTAATGGAATTCACTAAACCGTATCAAATAATCGAAAGACAAGGAGTTAAAGTTGGTATTATAGGGGTTATAGGAGAATCTTTAACAAATAGTATTTCTGCAAGTATGGTAAAGGACTATGAATTTAAGAATGCTTTAGAAGTTACTAAGAAATATACAAAGGAACTAAGAACTGAAAAAGATTGTGATATTGTTGTTTTAAGTTATCATTATGGTTCTTCTAATAATAGTCAATTTACTGCCTTAACAGGAGATTACCGACTTGATGCAATATTAAACGGACATACACATTTGGCTGAAAGTAAAAAAGATCCTATACCACAAATTCAATCTGAGTCAAATGGGAAATATGTAGGAGAAGTTAATTTAACATATAATAAAACTAAGGAAAAAATAGTTTTAAGCAGTGCGAAATTGAATAAAGTGTCTGAAATGACGGCTAAGGATACGAATGTTGCAAAAATTGTAAATGATACATTGAGCACAATTGCTCCTTTGATAAATGCAAAATTAGGAACTCTATCTGGCGGATTTTCTAAAACCGAGATGGCTGTTTATGGTTGTAAAGTAATAAAATCAGCTTTTGATGTTGATTTCGCAATGGTTAATTACGGAGGAATAAGAAGTAATTTAGCTGATGGAAAAGTTACATATGGAGATATGGTTCAAATGGTTCCTTTTGATAATGAAATAAAATTAGTTACATTAACAGGTGCTCAAGTAATTTTGGCATATGGAGGAATTGATGTGGCGGCTTATCCAAAGAAAAATGGTAATAATTATGTTGATGCAAAGGGTAATTTGATTGATAATAATAAGTTATACCGTGTAGCTGCTATTGATTATATATTTGATAAGACTAATTTCATTTTTTTAAGTGGA
>JAVBOS010000194.1:0-6843 GCA_031550255.1 Anaeroplasmataceae bacterium
TATCTGGATATCTATCAAACTTATTCCCTGTAATATATTTCTTTGCTTTATAAATATATAGTTTTTCTTGATCCCAACACAATATTTCATCAATGCCATCATTATCTATATCAACAACTTCATTGCAAAGAATTGGATGGCCATCATTTGGAAAATTTACAACAACTTCTAAGTCGCTATTCATTAATCCAATTTTTGAATTAACTAATATTAATGTATTTTCTCCATCATAATTTATGGGAGAAATAATATTTCCATTACTCATCATTTCTTTTTCTTTTAATAAATTGCCATTACAATCAAACAAATATATTATGCCATCCGCTCCCCAAAATGATGTAACACAAATCTGTAAACCATCTTTTTCTTTATCATATTTTGCAATACTTATTCTTTGAGCATGTCCGACACTAATACTTTTCTCAATCGTTCCATCAATATTAACAATATTAAATCCTTCGTTTCCACTTGCTAAATATAATTTTTTAGTATCATCTATTGTATTAATGAAAATAATCTCATCCGTATGGTCGCTATTTATTGGCAAACTCCAAACTATATTCCCTTTATTGTCAACTAAATCATATCCAACAAACATTTCATCTATTCCATCATCATTGTAATCAAATATATATGGAAAATGACCTGTATTTTTATGTTGATATTTCCATAATAATTCAAAATTATAATTATAGGCCCAAACATTTTTATAACGATCTTTTAAAATAAAATCACTTTGATATCCAAATCCACTAAAATCTGCAACTCTAATAGCATCAACGTTTAGTCTGCTAAATGGACCATCATCTACCTTTGGTGTTGGCATATGCTTAATAACTTCTCCAGTAATTGCATTACAAATAAAAACTTCAAAATCTTTTGCATAAATTAATTCATCTATTCCATCATTATTTATATCACTTACCTGAAATGGTAAATCACAACTAATTAAAGTATTTTCAAAACTATTACATGCTTCTCCTTTTTGCCATAATATATTTCCCTTTAAATCAACAGCTGTTAAACAAGAAATATTGGCATAAGAATCTCTCATTATTCTTTTTTGATGTTGAGCAAAGATAAAGAAGATTTCACCATTTGTTTTATGACCAATTCTCATTTGTCTTCCTGTACCAAAATTCTTCAAATCTATTTTATTAATTAATTCAAGTTCAGAATAATTACTATTTATTTTGTTATTACCACTTTTTAGATGCATTTCATATTCAAATTCATCCATACTTACAAAAATATTTGAGTAACGACATGCACCTTTACCTATAACTCCACATTTTGAAGGAAATATCTCTATATTACTTTCAATAATTAAATTATCGTTTATAAAAACTTTGAAATTCTTATTTACCAATATAGTAATCTTGTAAGTATCATATTCATCAAATATATGTGCCTTTCTTTCTAAAAAAGTAACCTCGTCTTGATTTTTCTTATACAAAACAATTTCATCTTCTTTTAAAGATATACTGAAATATTTCCTAGAAGATATATAATTAAATACCATTCCGCAATACTTATTTAAATCAAAAAGTCTTATACTCATTTCAAACTTATAAGAAGAATATATTTTATCTTTTAAGATTAGCATTGCACTTAAATCTTTAAAATGCCCACTTGAGTAATCACCACGATTTTGTTCCAAAAAATGATTTTTTCCATCACTTGTTATCAACCAAGATCCATCTTGACTTCTCCACTGATGTAAACAAATAGGGTCATACCAATTTCCAAAGTACCCATCAGGCATAATATAATGATATTCACCTAATGCTGAGTGTCCCTTATCATACGGAAGCTCACCTATTTTAAAATCTTCAAATGTCTCTTTATAAATATATTTCATATTATCACCTATAGAAATTTCATTAAGTCTGCTACACCACTTAAAACCTTATTTTCATTAATATTTAAAATATCAAAATGTTGATGACCACAGCTTACTAAAAAGCAATTTACACCCATTTTTTCAGCTACTTCTTTATCATGTAATGTGTCACCAATCATTGATACTTCCTTGGGATCAATTTTATTATTTACTAAATAGTTTACCCCTATATCAACCTTACTAGCAGCATAGATATTATCAATACCTAAAATAGCATCAAAATATTTAGTAATTTCAAAATGATTACATTGCTGGATTAAATTATCAATTTGACTTGCTGATAATAAAACAAGTTTATATCCTTTAGATATCAAATATTCAAAAGTATTTACAACATTATCATATAAATGACATTTCAAAGACTTTGGTTGATAATTTTCAATAAACCATTTTGACAAATCATTAAATGACTCTTTAGTAAAATCAAAACCTGCTAGTTTATAATATTCTATAACCGGAAATCTAAAGATATGTTTATATTCATCATAACTTACCTTTTGATGATTACAGCTTATTAACATTTCATTAAGTAATTGCAAACACAAATCTACATCATTTAAAACTGTTCCATTAAAATCAAAAAATATATATTTATACTTCATACTAAAACCTCTTTATTCAATTATAACATGCTTAATTTAATAATTATATTTATTTATAAAAAAACAAAGGATGGAAAGCCATCCCTTGTCTTTATAAAGTTGTTGCAAACACGAATCCTAAAATAAAAAATACCACGAAAACAATAGCAAGATATACATATTGAAACTTATTCATCTTAGTTACTGTCGATCTTACTAATCCATTTTTAGAAATTGCAGACATTTTCCCACTCATTGCACTCAATGATAACGTAATTTCATCATCCGTTTCAATATTTGTTAAGATTTTTGTGTTCGACATTTTACAATCAAGTAAAATTTCTTTTATTGTTTCCTCGATTTCAAATGTTTTTGTTTCATTTCCTTTAATTTTTCCACAATCATTACCATTTAACATGACTGTGAAAGTAGCTGCTGAACCAGCAAATTGCTTAGTTCGTGTTAATGTTACTTTTGCCATAATTTCATCTCCTTAAATATATTGTATTAAAATAATGATATTTTTACAATACAAATAAGTAAATTCCAATAAAATGTAATATTGTTCCAAATAAAACAAAAAAATGCCAAACAAAATGAGCATATTTAAATTTAGCTAAATAAAATGCTACACCACCTGAATAAGCCACTCCACCTAAGATAATATACCAAAATAGACTAGAACTATATTCATATATTTGTGGTAAAACAATTAAACCACTCCACCCAAGTAATAAACAAAAAGTTGTTGTTAAAATCATACTTTTTTTCTTACTTAGAACTTTAACTAAAATACCAATTATAATTATTAACCATTGCGCAATAAAGAATATTAATCCTAATGGATTTTTTACAGTACACAACAATATTGGAGCATATGTCCCACCAATTAAAACATATATTGAACTATGATCAAATACTCTAAATACTTTTTTTACTTTAGTATCATTTTTAAATGAATGATATAAGCAACTCATAATATATAAAGTCAATAATCCAATACTAAAAATACTAACTCCTAAGTACTCTAAACTACGATCAGCTTTGATAAACATTAAAATCATCGCTACAATAGCAAAGATAAATCCCGCCCCATGCGTTATCGCATTTCCTATTTCTTCGCCTAAACTTTGATTACGTCTTTTCTTTTTTTCCATATATTTCACCCCGCATTTAAAGTATATCACTGACGTATCTAGTTTTCAATACTAAATTAAACATTTTTATTAATTATAAAACGCATTCATAATAATTCTATGAATGCGTTTCTATTACTATTCTATTTATTCTATTTCATTTTATGATAAATTTTATCTAAATTTTGAATTTTATTTAATAACTCTTCTTTTAGCCAGCTAGGTTCTAAAACAACTGCATCATCACCAAATCCTAAAACAAAAGAAACAATTATGTTTTTATTTTGCATTTCACATGTCAAAATAGCAACATTATCATTTTCATATTCAATCACTTGATTTTTTCCATATATTCTTTCTGAAATAACTCTAGCAGATTCATTCATAACCTTTATCTTTATTGTATAAAATTCACCATTGTTTTTCATGCCATACGCATCAACATAATCAGAAAAATTAAATGTTTTTAAAATACTAAATGTTTCTCTTAGTTTTTCAAAAGAAACAATTCTATTTAATTTAAAATATCCAATATCATTTATCGTTTCATTCCATCCAATAACAAACCAAGCATTATTATAAATATATACTTTATATGGATGAATTATATGGTTTTTAGTTGTGTTTTTTAAAGATGAATACTCAATCTTTAATTTAATGTTTTTCTCAATACACTCATTAATGACATCATAACGATTAGACAATTCTTCTTGTTTCATAAGTAATGGAAATCTATCAATAATCGTTATACTTTCATTTTGTTTTCCATGACTTGTAGAACTAAAAACTTTCCCCATAGCTTTATTATAGTTATCTTTACTTAAAAAATCATATCTTTTATTAATGAAATCATTAGCTTCAATTAAAGCATTTTTTTCATCATCTGTTAATTTTAAAGAAGGTATCAGTGGTGTTTTATCTAACATATAACCACCATACTTCCCTTTAACGGTGATTATACTATACCCAGCATCTTCTAATTCTCTTTTATATTCAAATATGTTACGCACATTAGTATCTAAAACTCTAGCTAATTCTTTAGCGCTAACTACACCTCTAGCACTTAATATTTGTAACATTTCTAAACAAATAGTAGTCTTACTCATTATATTCATCCAAATTTAAGTCTAACACCTTAATGTTTTTAGTTGCCATAAGTAATGGATAGAAAATTAAAGTAATTAAAATAGCCGTTAAGATACCTGTTAAGATTGCTGAAGGTAAGCTTGATAATGATTTAACAAAAGCTCCTGTAATATTTAAATCTTCAAATATCATAACTAGTGGCATTCTTAATAAAAATTCTCCAACTACATTGACAATAATTCCAACTGAAGTAGCAAATAACGCTGTACTTTGTATTTTATTAAGTCGATGGGAAAATATTGCCCCAAAAAGCAAAAGCATTCCAAAAACTGCAGATGAAATGGGTAACATAATATTTAATTTAATACTTTTTGATTCATTAATAACAATAGTTGCCTCTTTAAATAAAAAAACAAATAGTGAATAACAAAATACTAGTAAAAACAAACTAGAAAAACCATATAATAAAAATTTCGAATTATATTTTCTTCTTAAAATGAATCTAAATAAAAATCCAACCGTTAAACCTAAAATAAGTTTTATAATAAATGTTCTAATAATAGTTGCCGGATATGAAGAATAAAAAACTAAATCATTTAGGCCCATTCCTAAACTTCCAGATATACCACCAACAACTCCACCACATAATAAAGAAGATAAAATACAAACAAAGTTTCCTAGATGTATTTTACCACCAGCTGGTAATGGAATATTTATAGTTGTCCCGACATAAGCTAAAGCACTAAAAACAGCTATTAAAACCATTTTATAAACAACTTTATAATTTTTTGTCATATATTCTCCTTCAATACTTTCAAAATAAAGACCCTTTAAAGGGCCAATATTATAATTTTGATTTAAGTAGTTCTTTTACATCATCTGCAAGATCATTGCGTTTTAAAGCAAAATCAATAGTTGCTTCAATGAAACCAAGTTTTGATCCAATATCATATCTTCTTCCATCAATTTCATATGAATAAACATCTTCCTTACTCATCATGCGTAAAATAGAATCAGTTAATTGAATTTCATTTCCAGCACCTTTTGTTTGATTTTGTAAAAACTCAAAAATAGTTGGTGTTAAAATATAACGCCCCCCAATAGCTAAATTGCTAGGAGCAACTTCTAATTTTGGTTTTTCAACTACACTTTTCAATTTTATAGTTCTACCTGTTTGACCTTTAATTGGTTCACAAATACCATATTTATTAACATCTTTATCTTCAACTTCTAATGTCCCTAAAATTGAACAACCTGTTTCATTATATGCATCTAATAATTGAGCTAATGCTGGTTTTTCATTTCCAACATAAACATCATCTCCTAATAATAAAGCAAAAGGTTCATCACCAACAAATGTTTTAGCACATAAAACAGCATGTCCCAACCCTAATTGTTCATGTTGTCTTATAAAATGAATATTAACCTTTTTCGGTAATTCACAAATTCTTTCTAAATCCGCCATTTTATTTTTTTCTTTTAATTGATATTCTAATTCAAAATTATTATCAAAATAATCAATAATAGCATTCTTATTACCACTTACGATTATTAATATTTCTTCAATACCACTATCAAGTACTTCTCTAACAATATATTCAATTGTAGGGGTATCAATAATAGGTAACATTTCTTTAGCCAAAGCTTTTGTAACTGGTAAAAAACGAGTTCCATATCCAGCAGCAGGTATAACTGCTTTTCTTATCTTTTTGTTCATGAAAACAACTCCATTCAATTATAAGAATATTAACACATTTTTTATTAAAAGTCAATTTTCCAAAGTTTTTACATACACTTTATTGAGGCGATCTTTTTGAATAAAAAAAATTCAATTATAGGTGTAATATTTATTTTTTTAACAATATTTTTTTCATTAACATTAATTAGAAAAATAATTATCTCTACAACAAGTATTAATTCAATTAGTTTTGTATTTGTTTTTCTTTTTACAATTATCTTTTCTGTATTACCTATTATAATAGTAAAAATGCCATCAAACTAATGATGGCATTTTTACTATTTTTTTCTTAAAATAAAGTACCCTAATACACCCATTACAAATATATAAGCAGCAATAATTCCACCTGTTTTTACATAAACACTTGTAGGCCTTAATTCTTTAGATGTATATCCAACT
>JAVBOS010000028.1:0-4845 GCA_031550255.1 Anaeroplasmataceae bacterium
AACCATTTCTACTAAATTTTTATTAGGTAAAAAATCCTCTAATTCCTTAATTGCTAAATTAGTATCATAATCACAAGAACAAATCATTGCATATTTAACTTTATTATCTCTTATTAAATTTGTTAAATATCTTGTTTCAATATCAGAAAGTAATGGAACATTTGCTTCCTTTAATGATTCTGACAATGTTTTTGTTGCCCTAAAATTAGATATTTGATCATTATACTCTTTAACAATCATTCCAGCAACTCTAATATTTTTTGATTCATTATCATCATCATTTATTCCATAACTGCCAATTAAAGGATAAGTCATAACTACTATTTGTGACATATATGTTGGATCCGTTGTTATTTCTTGGTAACCTACAACACCTGTATTAAAAACTAATTCTCCAATTACTTTTTTTGGTTCTCCATAACAAGTTCCTACAAACTCTAGACCATTATCTAAAACTAATTTATATTTATTCTCCATATACTATCTCTCCCTTATAAAACGTATATAAAACATTTCCATATACTTTAACATTATTAAATGGAGTGTTTTTACCTTTTGATAAAAAATCTTTATCATTAATTTCATACTCGTTATCTAAATCAATAATTGTAATATTAGCTTATTCGTTTTCTTTTATCTCGTTTGATTTAATTTTAAAAACATTAGCAACTTTAATGTTTAATAAATCAATTAATTGTGGCAATGTTAATAAATCCTTTAAAACAAAATTTGTATACATAAGTGCAAAACTGTACTCAATTCCAACTATTCCAAAAGCACTATCAAACCCTTTGTTCTTCTCTTCTACAGCATGTGGGGCATGATCTGTTGCTAAACAATCAATTGTCCCATCAAGTAATCCTTTTACTAAAGCCTCTTGATTATCCTTTGTCATAATTGGTGGATTCATTTTATAATTTCCATTTAGTTTTAAATCTTGATCATTTAAAATTAAATGATGTGGACAAACCTCAGCGGTAACATTACACCCTTTTGTTTTATAAAATCTCACTAAATCTACAGATTCTTTAGAAGAAATGTGACAAACATGTAAGTGAACTTTTGTTTTATTAGCTAATACTAAATTTCTTGCAAGTTCAACAGTTTCACTTTCTGGCATTATTTCTTTTAAATTATTCTTTTTAGCAAAATCACATTCGGTAACAACACCACCTAAAACTAAATCAATATCCTCGCAATGAGAAATAATAGATTTGTTATGTTTTTTTGCCTCAACCATTATGTTATACATATCAAGTGAGTTTTTAATACCTCTTCCATCATCTGAATAACCAATAACTAAATCATTTGTTTTTTCAATACTTGTTAAATTACCAGTCCCTAATTGGTTTTCTGTAATACTTCCAATTATTTTAACTTCTATACAAGCATCTCTATCAATAATATCTTGTTGTATCTTAATATCATTTACATTAGAAGGAACGGGTTTAACATTAGGCATTGAAAAGATACAAGTATATCCACCTCGAGCGGCAGCTTTTGTTCCATCTAAAATTGTTTCTTTATACGATAATCCTGGTTCTCTTAAATGAACATGCGGGTCAATGAATGACGGGCTAATAAGTTTATTAGTACAATCAATATTTTTGCAATTTTCATTTATTTCATCAGCTATTTTTACTATTAATTTATCTTTAATTAAAACATCTTTTTTAGCAATAACTTTTCCATCATATATATATCCATTTTTTAATAAAATCATAATTTCCCCTCCAAAACCATACTTATTACAGCCATTCTTGTATAAACACCATTAGTCATTTGTTTATAAATTCTACTTTTTTCACATTCACATACTTCATCAGCAATTTCTACCCCTCTATTAAAAGGTGCAGGGTGCATTATAATAGCATTCTTCTTCATTTGATTTACTTTATTCATATCAATACCATATTTTTCATGATATTCATTTATTGTCATACCCATCTTTTCCATATGACGTTCAAATTGTACTCTTAATAGCATAATTACATCACATGTCTTTATAGCTTCATCAATGTCAATATATGTTGCTGTATCATCAATAAAATCACTTGGGCCGCTTATATAAACTTCCATTCCAAGCTTTTTCATTACTTCAGCATTACCATGAGCAACCCTTGAATGGGCAATATCTCCTATCATACATATTTTAAGTCCTTCGAAAGTTCCGAATTCTTCATAGATTGTTACTAAATCTAATAAATTTTGTGTTGGATGATTACTTGAACCATCTCCAGCATTAAAAATAGGTATATTAATATTTTCTAATTCTTTAAAATAGTTATCTTTAGAATGCCTAATCACTAATCCATCCATACCAAGTGCTTCAAATGTTTTACAAGTATCATATAATGTTTCACCTTTACTAATACTTGAAGCAGAAACATTAACTTGAATAGGTGTTATTCCTAAATTAGTCATCGCAGTAATAAAACTATAATGTGTACGCGTTGAATTCTCAAAAAAAAGAGTGGCTATTTTCTTTCCTGAATAGGAATTGAAAAAGCCACTCTTATAATCTAGCGATAGTGATATTACTTCTTTTATTTTGTTTTTTGTTAAATTTTTTAAAGTCAGTAGTCCGTTCATAGAAATCTCCTTATAAAAAATATTTTTAACTTTTTTTCTTATGAATTATAACATAGCAAATATCACAATTCAATATATTTTTTAAAGTTTTTTATTTTTTATAAAGTAATTTAAATCTATTCTTTTATCAAATAGACAAATCCACCGCCAAGTTTTGATGTTTTTAACCACACTTCAATATCGAAACTTTCTTTTTTTCCATTATCATAAAAAGTAACAATTTTATCAACAATGCTAACAATAGTCATCCAATGCCAAGAATCAATTACTTTTATATCCCCTTTACTTAAGCTTAAAAAAGCAATAGGACAATCACAATCGATTCCCTTTTTAATAAAATCAATTGCTTCATCAAGGTTTGGTCTTTTATCAAAACCTTTATTAATAACTAACTCTTCACACTTATAATTTAGTTTATGCTCTAAAATAAACTTATTAATACCATCTACAAACATGCTTGTTTTATTTACACCATGTGCTCCTGGTGTAACATAATTAAAAACATTATTTAATGATTTTTTAAGTTCATCCAAATTATTATGATTTATTGGTATATTTAAACTATCTCTTAATCTTAAATAGTTCAAAAGCATGGTGGCAGTTGTCGGCCCACATCCGGCCATCTTATGAAAATATCCTGTATGCCAGTCTTGATCAAATCCATAATACAAATTATTTTCTATATTTATTTCTATGTGACTTAGATTTTTTAATATCATTTTTACAACTTCTTTCTAATACAAAACTCTTGATTAGATTATATACTAAAAAACCAATTATTGAACCTATAAAATTTGAAATAATGTCATCAATATCTGCAACTCTATTTATCGGTAATAAATATTGTAAAACTTCTATTGTTATTGTGAAAAATAAAAACAAAAAAACATATGTTATTTTTTTGATTTGCTTATTAAAGGAGTAAGAAATGTACGGTAATAAGAACCCAAACGGAATAAAACAAATTACATTAAAAATATAACCTAAAAAGGTAGTTGAATTATTCTTAAACCTCATAATATAAAAGGGAATTAGATTGTATTTTGATTTAAGATATTCTTTATGAAAATTATGTTCTAGTGTAGAAAAATAAATATATTTCTTATTAATTACATTTGATAGAAAAAATAATAATAGCATCAAAACAAAAGTATATCCTAAAAAACTATAAATTGCTAAATGCTTATAAATATTTCTTTTAAATATTAAATACGTACATAATATAAATATAAAATAGTAAATACTAAAACAAAAAACAAAAACATATATATCTATTCCAATTTGTTTAGGAAATTTAATGTTTTTAAAAGAAAAGTAATATAAGGTTAATATAGTTAATAAAAAAATAAGAAAACTAACAAACAAATGCATTATTTCTTTTTTCACAAAATCACTCTTTCGCATAAAGTATATTTTAATTAATAAAATATTATACAATTATTTATTATTTCTTATTTTTCTTTTATTATTCTAGCGACTCTTTAGATATTGTCTAGTTGTCATAACACATTCATTGACATAGACTATTATTATTATAACTATCGTAAATTTAAATATTGTATTAAATGCGTTTAAATCTATATTTTGCGGAACTAATATTTGATTAATAAATTCATTTGAAATAATTTGATTAGAAACAATCAAACTATAGCTTACAGCAATTGAAAAAAGCGAAAAAATTATCTTAGTTATTAAATATTGTAAACGATATTTTTTTGTAAAATTCCAGATATTTAATAATAATTCCAATATAAAAACTGATAATAATAAGTAAGTAAAGGATTTAATTACACTTTCATTAAAAAGTTTAATTGTGTCAGTGAAATAAATAATATTCCACTTTTTAAATGTTAATAAAAAGATTATTTCGAATAAAAATAAAATTAGTCCTCCAACTAAATTGCCTACACTTCTTTTATCAATTTTAACCTTCGGAACTTTAGGCAATGCTTTAACATCCCAGGTTAATTTTTTATCTTTTTGACTTTTTTCAATAAGATAAAAAATAATAGTTATCAAACAAAAAGCCTTTAGAATACCTTGAGAAAGCATATCAAATGCATCGATGATAATATTTTCAATTAGATCTGCAACCATTAAATCTTTTTGAAAAATATTGCTTACTACTGCTAAAATAGGAAAAACACATAACAAGACAATACCTACAATTTTTAAAGTATTTAAATAATTATCAAAGTATTTTGGACCAATTAAATATCTTTTTTCATTACGATATTCATCAGCAACTTCAAT
>JAVBOS010000183.1:0-3999 GCA_031550255.1 Anaeroplasmataceae bacterium
AATTTTTTATTAATCTATGTACCATTAAATCAGGATAACGTCTTATTGGAGATGTAAAATGACAATAATATTGCATAGCCAAGCCAAAATGTCCTAAACATTTAGGATCGTATTTAGCTTTCATCATACTACGTAACATTAGTTGATTAATAATTAAATATTCTTTACTATCCTTCACAACATCCATTGCTTGTTGAACAGTTTTTGCATATATTTTCGTAGGATTTGTTTTAATATTAAATCCTAAATTTTTGATCATTGTTAAAACTTTAATAACTTTTTCATTATCAGGTATTTCATGTACACGGTAAGCACATGGTAATTGCATTATGTTTAAATGATATGCAACTGTTTCATTAGCGCTTAACATAAAATCTTCAATTAATAATTCTGCTTTATCTCTTGAACGTAAAATAATATCTGTTACTTTAGAATTTTCATCTAAAGCAATCTTATATTCAGCAACATCAAATTCAATTCCACCACGTTTATTTCTTCTTTCACGAATGATTTCACTTAACTTTGCCATTTCTAAAATCATTTCATAAATATCATCATATTTAGAAATAACTTCAATATCATTATTTAACATCTTATTTACATTATTATATGTCATTCTATGTCTAGATTTAATTATTCCTTCATTCATTTCATAATTAACCAAATTGCCTTTTAAATCGATTTCCATAACGCAGGCTAATACAAGTCTATTTTCACCCTCATTTAAAGAACAGATACCATTAGAAAGCTTATGTGGAAGCATTGGTATAACTCTATCAGCTAAATAAACACTAGTTCCTCTTTTGAATGCTTCCATATCAAGAGGTGAATATTCTGTTACATATTCACTGACATCGGCAATATAAACACCTAATTCATAATTTCCGTTATCCAATACTTTTAAACTTATAGCATCATCAAAATCTTTTGAATCATCACCATCTATTGTAATAGTAATTATATTGGTAAAATCTTTTCTTTTTGGATAATCCTTAACTTCAATACTATTTGGTGTCTTATTGGCTTGATTGATTGCCTCATCACTAAATTGTGCTTCAAAACCAAATCTAATTGCTACTTCAGATATGTCTATTCCTGGGTCATCTTGGTGTCCTATAATAGATTCAATCTTTGCTTCAACAAGTTCATTATTAATGTAATTAGTTACCTTAGCCTTTACAATACTACCTTCTACCGCACCTAATAATTCATTTGAATTAAGCTTTGCTTTTACATTAAAGTTTTTATCATGACTAGCAACATAATAATTTATTTTATCGCCTTTGCGTTTAATAAATACTTTACCAAAAACATATTCATTAGCTCGCTTAACAATTTTAATAACTTTTGCTCCATCTAAATGTTTTCCATCATTACTAGCTTCACAATAAAAATCAACTATATCATTTGTGTAAGCTCCTTGCGTGTCATATTCGCTTACATAATAATCATTTTCATTTTCAGGAACACTAATAAATCCAAAACCTCGATCTTTAATTACTATTTTACCTTGTTTACGTAGATAGTAAAAATTGTTTTTTATATAAACAAGATTTTCATTTATTAGTTCATTTAATATTTCTTTAATTTGTTCTTGTGATATATCAGTTTTTTTATTTATGTCTTTAATTAAATGACAAAAAGGCAATTCTAATACTTTAAGAACTCTTTCTTTATTATTCATACGTTCACCTACTTTATATTTTGCAAATAAAAAAGATTTCTATTCGAAATCTTTTATTTTACTTCATAATAATATTAGAAACAACTACTAAAACAAAGAATAAGATTGCCAAACAAGCTGTAGCTCTTTGTAAAAATAGTTCTGCTCCTCTAGCTTTTTGATTTTTAAATAATTCTGATTTACCACCTGTAAATGCATCATTAATATCATCTTTTGAACTTTGCATCATAACAATCACAATCAAAAAGATAGCTACTATTAAAATAAAATAATCAATTACACCCATTTGAAGAACCTCCAATATTAATTTAAATACAATGATTAATTAAATAATTTTTATCAATTTATTATAGCATTTAATACTATCTATATCAAGTACTTTTTGTGTATAGTTTATTTTATCTTAATTATTTTGTATTATTTATTCTATTGACTTTATATTTAATGGCTTCAACCTCGTGTAATGGTCTTGAATAAATATAGCCTTGAATATAATCACATTTTAATTCTTTTAATTTATTTAATTGCATAATGTCTTCTACACCTTCTGCAACAACCTCCAAATTCAAAGAATGTGCTGTTGATATTATCATTTTTGTTATATTAAGTGTTTTTTCATCATAACATATAGCTTCAATAAAACTTCTATCTATCTTTAATAAATCTAAAGGTAAATCTACTAAATATTTTAAAGAAGAATATCCAGTTCCAAAATCATCTAAAGCAATTGAAAATCCCAATTTACGCAATTTGCTCATTATACTAATTACTTGAGTAGATTCTTTTAAGAAGACACTTTCAGTAATTTCTAATTCTAAATATTTTATATCTATTCCAACCTTTTTAGTAATTTCAACTAATTTATTAATGAAATCCTCTGATGTAAGTTGTTTTACTGAAATATTTATTGAAACCTTTGAAAATAAAAAATTTTGATGTAGTAATTTTTTTACAAAATAACAAGCTTCTTCAAAAATTATCATTCCTAGTGGAATAATTAATCCACTGCTTTCTGCAACAGGAATAAACTGTAACGGTGAAATATATCCAACTTTATCATCTTTCATTCTACATAATGTTTCAAAAGTATAAACTTCATCTTTACTACAATCAATTATAGGTTGGAATACGACATCAATACTATTATTATTTATACATCTACGCAAATTTTGCAAAATAAATTCTTCTTGCATACTTTTTTCTGATAGTGTTTTATCATAGAAATTATATGTATTTTTTCCTAATTCCTTTGATCTATACAAAGCTAAATCTGCATTTTGCAATACATCATTTACATCTATAATATGTTGTGGGAATAGCGCAAGCCCCATACTTACTGTTATTTGTAATTGTATTGCGGAAATTTGAAAATAATTTTCTAAGGATTTATTTATTATTTCAACTGCTTTTAACAAACCTTCATTTCCGCCATTTGTAATGATAACAAATTCATCTCCACCCATACGACAGATTAATTCTACATCAACCAATGCTTCTTCTAAGCGCTTTGCAAATTGAATTAATAGCTTATCTCCAATTAAATGTCCATATACGTCATTAATTCCTTTAAAGTTATCTATATCCAGTAATAACATACCAGGACTTTGTTTGGAATTAGATAAATACTTTACCTTCAAATCCAAAAGTGCTCTATTTGCTAGACCTGTTAAAGTGTCATGAAGTGATAGATATTCTTTTTGTTTTTTTATTTTTCTTTCTTTCCTAAATAAAAATGTTAAAATTCCAATTACAAAAGAAATCATAACAACTATTATTGTTGTAAAAATGATTAATTGTGGATTTGATTCAAATACTGAAATTTTTTTATTTATTGCAATATGATTTTTAACAATTTTATTAGTATTTAAGTGATAATTTTTTGCTACATTATAATCAAATATCCATGTGTTAGTAAATTCATTACCATTAATAATTGGTACTTCTTGAATACTTTTACCTTTAAGTAGTTCAAGTGTAATTTTGCCTGCATAAAATCCTTGTTGATATGGTTGAATAACTTTTCCGCCTAAAATTCCAAAACCTATATTAACAGATTCTAATCCAAAAGTAGGTCTACTATTCGCAGCATCAAGAATTTTTGTTATATTGCTTTCAGAAAAATAATTACCATTTGCATCCATATAAAAAGATCCATATAAAACAATTGTTTCTGAACCATATTTATTGATATCAGCAACAATTTCATCTAATCCCAAATTTTCATTAAAAATAAAATTAATTGAAGATAACATTGATGCACTTTCTTTTTCTATTGCATTTTTCCAATAAATACCTTCTGTTGTATAATCATTAAC
>JAVBOS010000094.1:0-5252 GCA_031550255.1 Anaeroplasmataceae bacterium
ATCATATACATATTTATTAAAAGCACCTTTAACACCAAAACAATTTATTGCTGATGGGACACTTGGACTTTATTTACATGAGAAAATCGGTAAAGAAATGTTTATGTTTTTAGTTAATAAATTTAAGATAACAAAAATAAATAAAGAAACTTTTAAAAATATTACAGTTTCATTTGATGAAGTATTTGCTACTAAAGTTCCTAATGTTAAAATAGACAAAGGCGATAATTATCTATTAGGAAAAAAACCAAATCAATCTGTAAAGATAAATAATAGTACATTCAACTTTGAAGAGTTCTTATCAAGTATAAATAAAGATTTATTAGAATACGGTGTATCAGAAACATTTACTAAAGAAATTACTAATATTTCTTATACTTATAATTTTGATGAAGGAGATATGCAATCTTTATTCTCTCAATCAATTAATGAAATGGGTTTTTTTGATTACAAATTATTAAAGAAAAAAGCTAATGCATTTTATCAATTTAAAAATAATTCCTTAACACCGGTTCTAGAAGAAAAGACTCTTTCTAATAATGAAAATATTATTTTAATGGAAAGAATAACTGGTGTAGAGTTATTAGAAAAATTCTGTCCAAATTATTCTCCGGAAAATTTAAATACAATTATGGAAGTATATGAAAAAATAGAACTTCCAAGAGCGGTATTAAATTTCATGTTATTTTCATTGTTAAATGAAATGGGTGGACAAATATTACCATTTAATTATTATAAGAAAACATCTCAAACATGGATTGAAAAAGGTATTATTACGCCACAAAAGGCTTATGATTATATTACAAAATTAGAAAAACCTCAAATTGCTAAAAAACCTAATGGTTATGTGAAAAAAGATACAAAACATGTTGAAAAATGGGTTGAAGATTATGTTAAGAATATTAGTGAAGGATTTGAAAAATTATGATGAAAAAAGTTAATTTAAAATACAATGAAGATATTATAAATGACTTCGTTAACGAACTTAAAAAAAATCCGTTTTTAAAAAAATATAATATAACTGAAGATAATGCTAATATTTTTTATACCTTAAATAATGATCATAGCAACTGTATGAAATGTAATGGATTAGAATCTTGTAAAAATGAAACATCAGGATTTTATACGGATGTTATTTTAGAAAATGACACATATAAGGCGAAAATGAGAATGTGTAGGTATAAAGAATTAAAACAAGCACAAAATAACAAATCATCGTTAATTAAAACTTTATTTATGCCAGAAAGTGTTTTAAATGCTAATATTAATGATTTTAAGACTTCGAATGAAGAACGAAAAAAAATACTTAGTTATTCAACTAAATTTATTACTACATATAACAAAAACAACTTTCTTAAAGGATTGCTGTTATATGGTCCGTATTCTACTGGAAAAACTTATTTATTAGCTAGTGTTGCTAATGAACTTGCAAGTAGAAACATTAAATCATTAATGATGTATTTTCCAGATTTAGTAAGAGAACTAAAAAACTCTATTGGAACACCAAGATTTGATGAACTTATAAATATGTTAAAAAGTATCGATGTATTAATGATTGATGACCTTGGTAGTGAAATGATGACTACTTGGTTACGCGATGAAGTAATTGGACCAATTATTAATTATAGAGTTAGTGAACAATTACCTATATTTATATCGACAAATCTAACTTTAGAGCAATTAACTGAACATTTTGCTCAAACAAAAGATGGTGGAATAGATAATACTAAGGCAGGAAGAATTATGGATAGAATAAAATCTTTAGTTACCGTTGCTGATATTGGAAATGAAATGTATTCAAGATAGTTGACAATTAATAAAAAAAGCATATAATAATATTTGAAATCAGTGAAAAAGACATGGTTGATTAAAAAAACCTTTAAGCGATAGTAGGATGGTGAAAGCTACTTAGGGATATTAATTAATTACTACTTTGGAGATAAACATGCAAAAGATGTTTCGTTTACTCGCGTTAAGAGTCTTGAGGTGCTAGATATATTTCTAGAACTAAGGTGGTACCGCGATTATTCGTCCTTATATTTTAAGGACGATTTTTTTATTTTTACAGGAGGAAAATTTTATGGTAAAAGTAGTATTTAAAGATGGAAATTCAAAAGAATTTGAAAATGGGATTAGTTTAATTGAAATAGCTAAATCTATATCACCAAGTTTAGCAAAAAAATGTGTTGTTGCTAAAATAAATGGTAATCTAGTTGGATTACATACAACAATAAATGATTTTAACGGCGAATTAGTATTTGTTACAACAGAAGATAAAGAGGCATTTGAAGTAATTAATCACTCATCAGCCCATTTATTAGCACATGCTATAAAAAGATTATATAAAGATGCTAAGTTTGGAGTAGGGCCAGCTATTGAAGAAGGCTTTTATTATGATGTTCATGTTGGTAAAGCAATAGTTCCAGAAGATTTATCTATCATTGAAGCAAAGATGAAAGAAATCGTTAAAGAGAATATTAAAATTGTTGAATCTGTTGTTTCTAAAAAAGACGCATTAGAAATGTTTAAAAATGATAAATATAAAGTAGAGTTAATTGAAGCTATTGAAGGAGATACAGTGAATGTATTTACTCAAGGAGACTATGCTGATGTTTGTCGTGGACCACACGTTATGTCTACAGGTAGTTTAAAATTTTTCAAGTTACTAAGTATTGCTGGTGCTTATTGGCGTGGTGATAGTAATAATGAACAATTAGTTAGAATTTATGGAACAGCTTGGAATAGCCAAGAAGAACTAGATACTCATTTAAATAATCTTGAAGAAAGAAAGAAAAGAGATCACCGTAAATTAGGAAAAGAATTAGATTTATTTATGATTAGTGATTATGGTCCAGGATTTCCATTTTGGTTACCAAATGGTATGGCTTTAAGAAAGGCATTAGAAAACTTCTGGTTTAAAATTCATACAGAAGCAGGTTATAAATTAATCCAAACTCCTATAATGTTAAATAAAGAATTATGGGAAGTATCAGGACACTGGTTTAACTATCGTGAAAACATGTATACTTCAGCTATTGATGAAACAGAATTTGCAATTAAACCAATGAATTGCCCTGGTGGAATTTTAGTTTATAAGAATGATATTCATTCATATAGAGATTTCCCTTTACGTTTAGGAGAATTAGGGCTTGTTCATAGACATGAAGCAAGTGGAGCTTTAGCTGGATTATTCCGAGTTAGAACATTTACTCAAGATGATGCTCATATCTTTATGACAGAAGAACAAATAAGTGATGAAATTAGTCAAATAATCTTATTATACAAAAAAGTATATAGTGTATTTAATTTAAATTTTCACATTGAATTATCAACTAGACCAGAAGAAAAATACATAGGTGAAATTTCTACTTGGGATAAGGCTGAAAAAGCTTTAGCTGAGGCTTGTGATAAAGCTGGATTTACGTATAAAGTTAATCCTGGAGATGGAGCATTTTACGGACCTAAATTAGACTTTAAACTAAGAGATTCAATGAATCGTATATGGCAATGTGGTACTATCCAATTAGATATGAATTTACCAAAACGTTTTGAATTAAATTATATAGCAGAAGATGGGACTAAAAAACAACCAGTAATGGTTCATAGAGCCTTATTTGGATCAATCGAAAGATTTATTGGTATTTTAATTGAACACTTTGCTGGAGCATTCCCAACTTGGTGTGCGCCTGTTCAAGTTAAAATATTACCTGTTAATTTAGAATTTCACAAAGACTATTGCGATTCATTATCAAAAGAATTTGCTTCAAATTTAATTAGATTTGAGACAGACTATCGTGATGAAAAACTTGGTTATAAAATAAGAGAAGCACAAACGAAGAAAATTCCTTATTCATTAGTAATTGGTGATAACGAAGTGGCTAATAAGTTAGTTACATATCGTAAATACGGTAGTCAAGAACAAGTAACTATCACTAAAGATGAATTTATTGCGTTAATTAAGAAACACGAGACAGAATTAAATTAAAATAATAAACCAGTTGTGTAAACAATTGGTTTTTATATAAGGAGAAAATATGAAATACTTTATAGTATCAGATATTCACGGTTCAATTAAATATGCAACTCAAGCAGTTGAACAATTTAATAAATTTAATTGTGATAAATTAATTTGTTTAGGAGATGTATTATATCATGGACCGCGTAATGATTTACCAAATGAATATAATCCTAAAGAGGTAATTAAACTATTAAATAATATTAAGGACAAGATAATTTGTATTAAAGGTAATTGTGATGCAGAAGTTGATGAAATGGTTTTAGAATTTCCTTTGATATCAGAAATAAAAATAGAAAATGATGGACAAATAGCACATTTAACACATGGGCATAAATATAGTCCAATAAATAAATTGGCTGCTAAAAAAGGCGAAATAGTTTTTTACGGGCATACACATATTAATAAAATAGAAGAAATTGATGGAATATATTATATAAATCCTGGCTCAATAACTTTGCCTAAAGAAAATACGGCTAATTCCTTTGCAATATTTGAACCAAAAAAAGTTTCAATTTATGATTTGAATGAAAAATTAATTAATGAAATAAAATTATAATAAAAGGCATCACTTTAAAGTGATACCTTTTTGTTAAGAAAATAATATATTTAATTCACCAAGTGAATTTTTTATATATTCAATTAATGATGAACATATTTTACTTGCATTTAAATAAGAAAATTGAGATATACCAAATTTATTAATTGATAAATTTGGGTAAGTATATAAATAGTTACCAATCTCTTTAAATGTTGATATTTGTGATTTAGTTTTACTAATATAAAAATCTACTAAATTATTTTTATAATCTAAGATAAGCGAAATAGAAATATCATCACTATTATTAAAATACATACCTTTAAACATTAAATCAGTTACATCTAAAACTTTTATATCTAAAGAAATAATTGAATTATCTAAACAAACTTTCATTATTCCTTCAAATTTATTATTAATTATTTTTTTAGAATATACCTCTACCTTATCTTTTAAATTAAAAGAGATACTTTTTGCGTTATAAAATTTATCTAATTCACGATCCATTAAATTGTCATTTGACATATAATCAATGTTTTTCAAAAAATCTAAAGATTCTAAAATTTTAACTCCATTTTTATTAATGGGTTTTAAAATTACTTTTTCCTCTTCGGAAACTTTAATGACATCTTCCTTTTTTTCTTCTACAACGATAACTTTTTCAGCTGGTTTTTCATTGTTAATTTTGGTATCATTAAT
>JAVBOS010000110.1:0-5056 GCA_031550255.1 Anaeroplasmataceae bacterium
CCAACCAATGATGGGTATAGTAAAGATGGATGTGAATTGGCAGATAATAATATAAGTTATAAGGTAGTAAATGGAACTGATTTTACAAATTCTCAAAATGAAGTAATGATTAATATAAAGCAAATTAATCAAAGTAATATGTTAGATTTGAATTATTATTCAATTGGATCTAGAATAAGAAGAGGAGATCAAGATTGCACAATAATTGGTTATTTTGAATCAGATGATACAAATGCGGTTTATTTAACAGATGAAACAAAATTTAGATACATTATTTATTCAAACGGTAATACAAGAGATATTACAAAAGTAGATTCATTTAATATAATAAGTGGAGGAATGCCTAAGGCTGGAGAGACTTTAGTTAGCTGTTATTCTAAGCATAAAATTGGTGACACAGTACATAATATAAATGGGAAAGCTTTTGTCGTAAGTGGAATATACTTTGAACAAGGGTCTAAAGATGATTTACTTGTTAACCATGTTGATTATTTAAAAGAGGCATTAGTTTATGATTTTAATTATATCGATTCAAACTTAATTGGTATTACTACAAGTGATGTAAAAAAGACAAAAGAAATATTTGAAAAACATGGTTTTATAATTAATGATAGTTATACGGTTACTATTAATAATGAAAGAAAAGACAATAATGAAAAATTAATGTATTTTCAAATTGCTACATTTGCAATTTTAGCTATTATTATAATATTTGTTCATTTTATGATGCGTACAAGAATGATAAATAAAATATATGATATTGGAGTATATAGAGCACTTGGAGCAACAAAAGGAAGAATATATGAAATGTTTACAATTGATTTATTCGTTGTAACTACATTTACATCAATCATAGGGTATGGATTTACAATTTATCTTGCGCAATATTTATTTAAAACTTCAATTGATTTTATTGGAGTATCACAAATTAGTGCATTAAATATAATTTTAGGTGGATTAGGAATTTATTTATTAAATCTATTTTTTGGTTTATTGCCAATAAATAGATTATTAGCAAAAACTCCATCAGAAATAATCAGTAAATATGATATTTAATATTAGGGAAGCTATTCTTTTGAATAACTTCCTTTTTATTTAAAAAATAATATTGTATAATATTATAGGAAGTGATTATATGCATTCATTAAAAGAATTATACAAAGTTGGTAACGGTCCATCAAGTTCTCATACAATGGCACCTAAAAAAGCCGCTTTAGAAATATTAGCTATGTATCCACAGGCTACATTTATCCGTGTTGTGTTATACGGTTCTTTAGCATTAACAGGAAAAGGTCATCTTACAGATTATATTATTAAAAATACTTTTAAAAATATAAATCATGAAGTGCTTTTTGATAATATTACTACATCACCACATCCAAATACAATGAGTTTTTTTATATATAATAATCTTGAGTTAATAGCTCAAGAAGTTGTTTATAGTGTAGGTGGAGGAGCTATTAAGTTTGAAAATAAAGAATTTAAACAAACCAAAAAAGTATACCCATTAACTACATTTAAACAAATTGCTAAATATTGTAAAGATAAAAATATACAGTTATATGATTATGTTTATGAAAATGAAGATATAAAAGATTATTTAGAATTAATTTATAATCAAATGATAAAAACAATTGAAACAGGATTGAAAACAGAGGGCATTATTCCTGGAGATTTACAAATAAAAAGAAAAGCTATGTCTTTATATAATAAACTAATTACTAATGAAAATAGCGAAGCAAAAGAAAAAAGATTATTATGTGCTTATGCATATGCTGTGAATGAAGAAAATGCAAGTGGTGGGACAATAGTTACCGCACCTACATGCGGAGCAAGTGGTGTTCTACCTGCTGTTTTAAAACATTATTTAGACAAAAACATTTATAATCATGATGAAATTATAAATGCACTGGCAACTGCTGGATTAATTGGAAACTTAGTAAAAGAAAATGGTTCAATAAGTGGAGCAGAAGCAGGTTGTCAAGCTGAAGTTGGTACAGCATGTAGTATGGCTGCAGCTTTCAGTGCTCAAATTCAAGGATTAACAATAAATCAAATAGAAACAGCAGCTGAAATAGCCTTAGAACATCATTTAGGACTTACATGTGATCCAATTAAAGGATATGTTCAAATACCGTGTATTGAAAGAAATGCAGTTGCTGCCTTAAGGGCAATAGATGCAGCAATGCTATCTTCATTATTAAGCCAAGGTGATAGTAAAATATCATTTGATTTAGTCGTAAAAACAATGCTAGAAACTGGAAAAGACTTGGGTTACGGTTATCGTGAAACAAGTGAAGGCGGATTGGCTAAAAATTATCTATAGAGGTACTTATGCAAGTAAATGACATTATTAAACTTAAAATAATTGATATAGATCACGAAGGATTAGGAATTGGAAAAATTGATAATTTTCCAATTTTTGTTGATAATGCATTACCAGGGGAAACAGTTACTTGCATCATCACTCGTGTAACAAAAAATATCGCAACAGCAAAAAACTTAGAATTATTAGAAAAAAGTTCTAATAGAGAAGAATATTTATGCCCACATTATTTAGAATGTGGTGGATGTAATATGATGCATTTTAAATATGATTATGAACTTACATGCAAAAAGCAATTTGTTATAAATACTTTAAAAAAAGTTGGAAATATAACAACAAAAGTAAATGATGTAATAAGAAATGATAAAACATACAATTATAGAAATAAAGTTATTGTTCCATTTGCTAATAAAGGACGTATTATAAGCGGGTTTTACAAAGAGAACACACATGAAGTAGTTGAAATGGAAAAGTGCTTAATAGAGCCTGAAATAACATCTAGAATAACTAAAGATTTTAAAGAATTATTAATGCTTAATAATATTTCTATATATGATGAAAAGTCTAATACAGGTTTAGTAAGAAACATTATGTATAGAACAAACATTTTTAACGAAATAATGGTAGTTGTAGTTTTAACAAAACTAAATGAAAATATAGTATCTATTATGAAAAAGTTGAAAAATAAATATAATGAAATAGTATCTTTATATATTAATGTAAATGATAAACAAACAAATGTTGTTTTATCAGATGACTTTTATTTAATAGAAGGACAAAAAGAATTATTAGAAGAAATTAATGGATTAAAATTTTTAGTAAGTCCAAATTCCTTTTTACAAGTAAATCACGATCAATGTGAAAAATTATATAGTAAAGCATTAGAATATTGTAATCTTACAGGTAATGAAAATGTAATTGATGCTTATTGTGGAATAGGATCAATTACCCTATCTTTAGCGAAAAATGCTAAACACGTATATGGAATAGAAATAGTACCAGAAGCTATTAAAAATGCTAACAACAATAAACTATTAAATAACATAACAAATGTTGATTTTATTTGTGGTAAATGTGAGGACAAAATTGTTGAACTTGTTAGTAAAGAACATCAAGATGTAATTGTTTTTGATCCACCTAGAAAAGGTTGTGAACAATCATTTTTAGATACCGTAATTAAAATGAGGATACCAAAGATAGTATATATATCATGTAAGACATCTACATTTGCAAGAGATGCTAGATATTTAATAGATCATGGATATGAATTAATAGAAGTAACACCAGTTGATTTGTTTAGTCATTCTAGCCATATTGAGACAGTCTGTTTACTAGAACTAAAAAAGTAAAAAAATAACCGAAAAAGTGGCTTAACAAAGCGGAAATTCCCGTTTTAGTCACTTTTTATTTTTATCTTAAATTACATGCACTTGAGAGCTGTTTTTTGTTAGTTTCAAATGAAAATAACCTAAAATATCAAAAAAGTTGTTCAAACCTCGTCTGTGCAAACATATTAAGAACATATCAAAGGACCTTGTAAAAAACTAAGGTTTTAGGTGGAGGGACACTGTTAAATTAAGTTCATAGATATGTTTACACAGTACGAAAGTTAAAAATTATATATTTAAATGAACCGAGATTAACAAAAAAACATTTACAAGTAAATACATTTTTTATACAAATTAAAAACATTTTATATATCATTTTGTATTTTTTTTAAAAATTTTGATGCTAAAAAAACGACCTAGGAACAGGGAAAAAAATAAATGAAACATTTTTATGATATTTGTTGACATTTTTAGCGCAATATCTTATAATGTAATTGTGATGAAAGAACGGTGATTTTTTTGAGTATTCTTGATGGATTTAAAATCGTAAATATGATTGGTGGGACACCTTCAATATCTGTAACAAAAAATGGAATTACATTTTCAAAATCTGCAATAGCAAAAATAGATTATCCTAAATATGTTAAAATTTATCTTAATGAAAATTCTGCTCAAATGGCAATAAAACCATGCGATGATACTGATGACGATAAAGTATCTTTTGTCAAGACTGATAAGAAAACAATAAATAATGTTAGGTGGAATAATAGAGAGTTTAATAAACAAATTATTAAATTAATGGATGTCTCTATAGATGGTAATGCATTTCGTATTGATGCTGAATATATTTCCGAAGAAAATATATTACTATTTGATTTAAAAAATCATAGAGTATCAAATGATAATGGGAAAGATGATTCTCAAAATGAAGATTAATGAATTCAACTGGTTAACAGTAAAAATAAAAAACGTCACATAAATGTGACGCCAATAGAGATTACTTTATAATCCCAATGGTTAATTTGATCGCTAACCACATAAATTATATCATGTAAAATTATTTTTGGCAAACATTTATGAATATTAAATGAAAGGAGAAATTTTTACATGAAAAGAAAAATAACAACTACTGGTCAATATGCACCAGATTCTGGCCAATATAGGGTAGATGGTACTAATATAGAAATAACATTAGTAAGAGGAACTAAGGTTCCACCTACTCGTAATGGTAATACAAAATTTATCTTGATAGATAAGACTAAACACAAGAAATAATATAAATTTTATTTACTCTAATCAGTTGAATTCTAGATTGGAGGTGACAATTTTGAAATCTTATATTATTACATATGATTTATGCGGGATAAACAAAATCTATGATGGATTGTTAGAAGCGATTAAT
>JAVBOS010000023.1:0-9614 GCA_031550255.1 Anaeroplasmataceae bacterium
ATATACCTTGAGCAATTCTTTCACCTTTGTTTATCGTTACATCTTTATCAGTAAAATTATAAACATTAATCATAATATGCCCCTCATTGTCAGGATTATTATAATAATCACTATCAATTATTCCTACATGATTAGCTAAAAATAAACCTTTTTTCTTAGCCAAAGAGGATCTAGGATATATTTTCAAAACCTCATCATTATTCATTTGAGCTTTTATTCCAGTTTTAATTAAACATAATTCTTTAGCTTTTATTATATAATCCTCAGCACTTTCAAAATCATATCCTGCACTATAAGAAGTTGCTCTTACTGGAAGATTAATATTTTTATTTTCATATTCTTTTATTATATAAAAATTTCTCATAATATCACCATTTTTATTTTAACATAAAAATCAAAAAAAGAAACCCTAGGTTTTTCCTAGAGTTTCCAATTATTATTTTGTTTCTTTTTTAGTTACTTCTTTTTCTTTACCTAAGAATCCAGGAATTTCCATACCATTCATTTCATATAAATCTTTAATTGGTGGAACGGCCTTAAGTAAGTTTTGAGCAAAACTTGCTGTATTTGATGCATTACCATCTTTTGCACCAGAATCCCAAACAGTAATCTTATCAAATTTAATATTTTTAACTGCTTCAACTTGTATAGCAACAAGATCTTCCATCTTATCTGTTAACATTAACTTAGACGCATCTTGCGCATTACCAGCTGCCTCTACGATTTTTGAGAATCCTTCAGCTTGCATCATTAATTTTGCTTGAATACCACGTGCTTCTGCTTCCATTTTTGCATAAATAGCATCAGCTTCTCCGCGCGCTTCTCTTCTAATTCTTTCAGCTTGCGCTTCTGCTTCTAATTCAATACGTTTTTTCTCGATTTCCATTTTTACAATTACGTCTGCTTGTAGTGTAGCTTGTTCTCTGGCTGCACGAGCTAATTCTGCATCACGTTCTGCTTCATAAGCTTCTGCAAGAGCTTGTGCTTGTGCAATTTTTTCAGCAGCAGTAGCTCTTCTTAAAGCATCAGCTTCAGCTTCACGTCTAGTTGCATTTGATTGCGCAATTCTAGCTTGTGATTCATTTTCTCCAGTGATTGCAACACTATTAGATTCAGCAACACTTATTCTTTGATCTCTTTCAGCTTGTGCTTCCCCGATAGATCCATCACGATTTTTTTCAGCAACATTTTTCTTTGCATCATTAATTGCTTTAGCTGCAGCTTCTTTTCCTAAGGCATTAATATATCCAGATTCATCAGAAATATCTGTTACGTTAACGTTAATTAGTCTTAATCCAATTTTCTTTAATTCGCCTTCAACGTTACGACTTACTGCTTCTAAGAATTTATCTCTATCTGTATTAATTTCTTCAATATCCATAGTTGCAACTACTAAACGTAATTGTCCAAAAATTATATCTTTTGCTAATTCTTGAATTTCAGGTAATTTTAAACCTAAAAGACGTTCGGCAGCATTTTGCATAATTCCAACTTCAGTTGAAATACCAACTGTAAATCTTGAAGGTACATCAATACGAATATTTTGTCTTGATAAAGCATTTCTTAAATCAACACTAATACTAATTGGTGTTAAATCTAAGAATGAATATGATTGGAAGAATGGCCATACGAATGACGCTCCACCATGTATACATTTTGCACTTCTGTTAGTTCCTTCATTTGTTGAACCAACCTTACCGTAAATAACCATAACTTTATCAGACGGGCATTTTTTATATCTTGAAACAATTAATATTAAAAATAAAAATACGATGACAATAACTGCCACTATTAAACCAAAAAAACCATTTCCTGCTAAAAACATTTTTTACTTTCCTCCTAATATTATTTATCTTTTTTTACAACTAGACATTCATTAATAATGCCTACAATAACTATTTGACTACCAGTTGGTATTTCTTCATTACTATCTGTCATTGCATCGTATTCATTTAAACTATCTTGAACAATAACATGTACTTTACCAACACCACTTTTATTTGCTGGAATTCTTAAATAAACTGTTCCTATTTTACCAATAGTGTTTTTTATATCAATTGTTCCATCATTTTGTAACTTCATTGCCATTTTCATAGCGTAAGAGAATAAAATCATTGTTATAAATCCACCAACTATTCCTAGTAGGATTGATAACCATAAAATTTGAGTTGAATCATATACTGATACTAATGTCCAACCACCAACAGCAAAAAAGCAAATTAAGTTTCTTACCGTAAGAATTTTTAATCCAAAAATATCCAAGAATCCCGAATCATTAAATGGATCTGCATCGCCTGAAATATCATCTGGAATTTCAGAATCAAAATCATGTTCTACACCAATCCCTATCAAAAGCATTATAACTTGTATAATAAGGATAATGGTCGAAACAAATGCTAAAATTAAAACACCTTGAACAAAATCAGGAAAACTATTGAACCACTCGATCATAACATCACTCCTCTTTAATATAATCTTTGCATATATTACTTAAAAATACATGACAAGATTTTGTAGATTTTATTGCATCAACAACTTAATTTTTACTCTGGCCATTAAATAAAAATAACCATTGTTAATACTTAAATTAACAATGGTCTGGCTTAATCTAATAACTAGACTACTAGTGCCGGATTTCTCGTGCTGACGACACTAATACAAGAAGCTACTCCCCATGTATCTACAACTGAATTATAGCATGTATTTTCAGAAATACAATACATTTTTTACAAATTTTTATTTTTTTTATTTGCTCTTGGAAATGATTCAAAATATGATTTTTTCATTGCCTCATAACTGACATGAGTATATATCTGTGTAGTACTTAAATTCTCATGTCCAAGCAGTTCTTGAACACTTCTTAAATCTGCACCATTATTTAATAATGCAGTGGCAAAACTATGTCTAATCATATGCGGAGATAGCTTAAAAGTTTCCCCAATATCATTAATTAATTTATTTAAAATAACTCTAACACCGCGAGTAGTTAAACTTCCGCCATTGTTATTTAAAAAAACAGTCCGATTATTTACATTTTCGCTTTTTGATAATAAATCAGTTCGTTCATATGTAATATAATGCTTAAGTTTTTGAGCCAAAGAATCATAAATTAATACGATTCGATCCTTAGACCCTTTTCCATGTATCATAATTGAATTATTAGAAAAATCAATATCCTTAATTTGCATATTACAAACTTCACTTACACGAAGTCCGCATCCATATAAAATTTCTAATAACAAATAATTTCTATACCCTAATACAGTCTTAGTATCTATCCCTTTAAATAATAAATCTAATTCATTTTCTTTTACAACCTTTGGCAGACGTTTAGGAATTTTAGGCCCATTAACTTCGGAAAAATAATTAGCTGTAACTAATTTTTGCTTTAAAAGATAATTATAGAAACTCCTTAATGAACTTAACTTTCTATTTATGCTTCTACTTTCAATATCTTTGTAACTTAAAAAAGATAAATAATTCTTACAAGCTCTATCATTTCTTAGTTGTAATAAACCAGCCGCCATTTTTTCGCTAATTAAAAAATCTTTAAAATCACTAATATCCTTTGTATAGCTTTTAATCGTATAAATAGAGTAATTTTTAATAGACGTCAAATAATCAATAAAACCTTCAAGTGCTTCTTCATCATTAATCATTCAACCACTCCTTAACCTTTAAAATATCTTCAAGAGCCCTCGTTGCATACAAACCTTTACGTTCTTTTTTCTTATGTTTAAAATCCAAATCTTTCATAATACCAAAATTAGCATTCATCGGTTGAAAACCAGTGGTTGAACTATTGGCTATATAATGTGCCATTGATCCCATTGCTGTTGTAGTAGGGAATTCAACCAATTCTTTTCCTTTTAACATTCTATCCATGTTTATTGCTGCATAAATGCCACTAGCAGCACTTTCAACATAACCCTCTACACCACTTAATTGTCCGGCAAAAAATATATTGCTATATTTCTTAGTTTGATAAGTTGCATTAATTAATTTAGGCGCATTTATATATGTATTTTTATGCATAACACCATATTTTACAAATGTTGCGTTTTCTAAACCAGGTATCATAGAAAATACTCTTTTTTGTTCACCATATTTTAAATGAGTTTGAAATCCAACTAAATTATACATTGTTTTCTTAGCATCATCTTGTCTAAGTTGAACAACTGCATATGGTCTAACACCATCTGGTGTATCTAAGCCAACCGGCTTAAGAGGTCCAAAAGTTAATGTTTGTGGTCCTCTTTTAGCCATTATTTCAACAGGCATACAACCTTCGAATACCTTTAATTCAAAATCTTTAGGTATAACAGCTTCAGCATTAATTAATTCATGATAAAAATTATCAAATTGTTCTTTTGTCATTGGACAATTTAAATAAGAAGCTTCTCCCTTATCATATCTACTTTTTAAATATACTTTTGAATAATCTAAACTATCTGCTAAAACGATAGGAGCCGCAGCATCAAAAAAATAATAATCCGTTTCTCCGAATAATTCCTTTATTTTTAAACCTAAAGCATCACTTGTTAATGGTCCACTCGCAATAATTGTCGGTTCATTAATATTAATGTCAGTTACTTCTCCATAAACAATCTCTATATTTGGATTACTTTTAATTTCATTAGTAATAGCTTCAGAAAATCCCTCTCTATCAACAGCTAATGCTCCACCAGCTTCAACTTTGTGTACTCTGGCTTGTCTTATTATAAGTGAGTCAAATAATTCCATTTCTTTTTTTAATATTCCAACTGCATTTTCTAAAGAATCTGCTCTTAAAGAATTAGAGCATACTAATTCTCCAAATTTATCCGTTTTATGAGCATTTGTCATTTTAACAGGTCTCATTTCATATAGTCTTACTTTATATCCTTTTTTTGCCAAATAATTAGCAGCCTCACAACCAGCTAATCCAGCCCCAATAATATTAATCATCAAATCACATCCATACAAGAATTATACCTTTTTTCTAGTTAAAAAAAAAGATAATTATCCAACAATTATCTTTGATCCTGGTTTTAGCCAACTTTGTCTATTTAATTCTATCAATTCTAATGGAGTAATAGAATTATTATTTAATATTTTATTTAAATCACTATCATCTTTAACAGTTACCAAATTATTTCCCAATTTCTCATTTATTTTTATAATTTGATTTGGCGCTAACTCTAAATTATTTAAATCATTTAAGCCTTCTAATTCATTATAACTAATTCCTGTTTTATCAATTATTTTTTTAACTGTATCGCCAGTTTTTGTAATATACTCTTTATATCCAACTGAATTGTTATTCTTTTTTGGTATAAACAATATTTGATTAGGATATATCATTGTTGAGCTTAATTTATTTAAATTAACTATTTCATTAACAGGAACATCATATTTCTTTGCTATTGAGAATAATGTATCTCCTTGTTTTACCACATACTGCGTTGTATTAGCAATATCCTGGTAATTCGCAAATCTTTCAAAACTAAAATTATTTTGCATTTTCTCACCCAACAATAGTATATGCAAAAATCTACTTTTTGTTATTTAGTCCACTTAATTGGCGTTATTCCATTTTCAATTAAATAATCATTAGCCTTGCTAAATGGTTTTGATCCAAAAAAACCATTATATGCAGACAAAGGCGAAGGATGTGCACTCTTAATAATAAAATGCTTTTTATTTGTTAATAATAATTCTTTGCTAATTGCATTATTTCCCCAAAGAATAAAGCAAATTGGTTGTTCTAATGTATCTAAATATTTAATAATTTTATCAGTAAATATTTCCCAACCTTTATTCTTATGACTTAAAGGTTCGTTATGTCTTACAGTAAGTATTGTATTTAACAAAAGCACACCTTGCTTTGCCAAATACGTTAAATCACCATTTTGATCTACAATAGTATTTAAATCCGACGACATTTCTTTATATATATTTTTAAGACTAGGAGGTAACTTCTCGCATAAAACAGAAAATGATAAGCCATGAGCTTGGTTATCATTGTGATACGGATCTTGTCCTATTAAAACTATTTTTATATCTTGAAACAAACAATATTTAAAAGAATTAAAGATGTCTTCATATTTAGGATGACATTTATAGTTGCTATACTCATCTTTTATAAATTTATCTAATTCTATAAAATATTTTTCACTTTTTTCTTTTTCTAAAAAATTTAAAAAATCCATATTATCACCATCCACATTATAACATAGTTTATGAAAATAAAAAAACACAAGGAATAAGTCCCTGTGTTTTAATAAATTATTTTAATTCAGCAAAATATTTGATTGTTCTAACCATTTGTGATGTATATGAATTTTCATTATCATACCAAGCAACAACTTGAACTTGAGTTAAGTTATCACCGATTTTAGCTGTCATTGTTTGAGTTGCATCAAATAATGAACCATAAGAAATTCCGATTACGTCAGAAGATACTAATTCTTCTTCAGTATATCCAAATGATTGGTTAGCTGCTGCTTTCATAGCTGCATTAACTTGGTCTTTAGTAACTGTTCCTTCAACAACTGCAACTAAAATTGTAGTTGATCCTGTTGCTACTGGAACACGTTGAGCTGAACCAATTAATTTTTTATCTAAAGAAGGAATAACTAATCCGATTGCTTTAGCTGCTCCAGTTGAGTTTGGAACGATATTGCAAGCCGCTGCTCTAGCACGACGTAAGTCACCTTTTCTGTGTGGTCCGTCTAATACCATTTGATCTCCAGTATAAGCATGAACAGTTGTCATGATTCCACTTTTAATTGCTGCTAAGTTATTTAAAGTGTTAGCCATTGGCGCTAAGCAGTTAGTTGTACATGAAGCTGCAGAAATGATTGTATCATTTTTAGTTAAAATGTTTTCATTTACTCCAAATACTACTGTTGGTAAGTCATTTCCTGCAGGTGCAGAAATAACAACTTTTTTAGCTCCAGCATTGATATGAGCTTGTGATTTTTCTTTAGTTACATAGAACCCTGTACATTCTAATACAACGTCTACTCCTAATTGTCCCCAAGGTAATTTAGAAGCATCTGCTTCTTTGTAAATTTGAATTTCTTTTCCATCAACAACGATAGATGATTCTTTAGCTTCAACTTTATCTGCTAATGCATATCTTCCTTGAGCTGAATCATATTTTAATAAATGCGCTAACATCACTGGATCTGTTAAGTCGTTGATTGCAACAACTTCATAACCAGCAGCTCCAAACATTTGTCTGAAAGCAAGACGTCCGATGCGCCCAAAACCATTAATTGCTACTTTAACTGCCATAATAATTTTCCTCCTAAGTTTATAAGTAGTAGAATTTACTCCACCTATTATTTTAACACAAAAAAATGGAAAATTCAACTATTTTTATAGTATGACCTAATTCTACAAAATATTACTTTTAAATTTGTTATTATAGAAAAACATAGGAGGGATACAATGAGTTTTATTCCATTTGTTTTAGAACAAAATATAAGCGGTGAAAGAAGTTATGATATCTATTCAAGACTTTTGCAAGACAGAATTATTATTTTAACAGGAGAAATAAATGATTCATTAAGTTCTGTTGTTATTGGTCAATTATTATATTTAGATACTGTATCACACGATGACATCTATTTATATATCAACTCTCCCGGTGGTAGCATTACTGCTGGTATGGCAATTTATGATACAATGAATTATATTAACAGTAAAGTTTCAACGATTTGTATTGGTATGGCCATGAGTATGGGTGCATTCTTGCTTGCTGCAGGAGCAAAAGGTAAAAGGTATGCCTTAGAAAATAGTGAAATAATGATCCATCAACCTTTAGGTGGAATGCAAGGTCAAGTTACAGACATTGACATACAAGCAAGGCGATTAATTAAAACACGAAATACTATGAATAGATTATTATCACAAAATACTGGTCAATCAATTGATAAGGTTTCTTTTGATACAGAAAGAGATTATTTTATGGATTCACTAGAGGCAAAGGATTACGGAATAATTGATTCGATATTAATAAAAAAAGTTAAGGAATAATTTCCTTAACTTTTATTTATGAATGCTCTTTTTACTCTATTAAAAAATGTTTGGTTTATGTTATTAGCCATTCTAACAACTTTGTTTTCATTAAAAATCAGCAACTCTTTGAAATCCGTTATTTCAAAACTTTCATTATCTGCAGTAATCCACAAATCTAAATTATCTTCAGCATTAAATTTTAGTGATCTATTATAATTTAAAACAAGCGGTGATCCTAGTGTTCTATAAGCATTTGAATTAATTGAAGCAATTTCTGTCATTTGAATTGCTTCAAGCATTGGATCGACAACTGCTCCATGCAGAGATTTGTTATAAGCTGTTGAACCATATGTAGTTGAAACACATATTCCAGTCCCTCTAAATATTTGTAGTAATTCATTTTCAATATAAACATCTAAAACTAATGTTCTTAATGGATTTACAATCGTTATTTCATTTAAGGCAAATCCACTAAATTCTTTATCACCAGAAATTTTATACGATAGTAATTTATATTCTTCAGACTTTACACTATTTTTATTTATTAAATCTGCCACTAATAGATATTCTGTTTTTTGAAAATTAGTAAAAAAACCTAATCTACCTGTATGTATTCCAAAAAAAATAGTTTTATCTAAATTGTTTTTATATGTATGAATAGCCTTTAAAATGGTTCCATCTCCGCCAACACATATTACATAATCTGGTTGATTATCAGAATATTGAATACTAATATTATTTATTAACTCTTGTTTTATTTGTTGGCTTTCTTTATCTTCTTTAGCAATAATGCAATATTTCATATCTATCACCTTTTATATTTTAACATAATACTTGCTTTTTTACTATAAATAATAGATAATATACGTGGTGATGTAGATGAAAACAAATTTAGAAATCGAATTTAAAACTTTTATTACTAAAGATAAGTATATTGAACTATTAAAAGAATTTGATTTAGAGAATAATATTTTTTCTCAAACTAATCATTATTTTGACACACCTGATTTTAATTTAAAAAATAATAAAATTGTCCTAAGAATTCGCCAAAAAGGTGAAGTTTATAAATTGACTTCAAAATGCCATTCTGAAAAAGGCGCATATGAGACTCATTTACTTTTAACACCTGAGGAAGCTAAAGATATGCTTATAAATGGTTTTGATGCTAGTATAATCAATTTAAATGGTAAAGTTAATAAAATATGTGAATTAACAACAGAAAGAGTTAGTACACATTATAAAAACGGAATCGTCTTTTTTGATAAAAGTACTTACTACGGTAATACAGATTATGAAATAGAATATGAAGTTGATTCATTTGAACAAGGTGAAGAAGACTTCAAATCATTCTTAAATGAATATAACATTGAATTTGTTCCTTCTATAAGAAAAAGTCATCGAGCTTTTTCAAATATAAAAAAATAAAAACTCAAACGAGTTTTTATTTTTTTATTAAAGTTTTTTGTAAAGTATATTGATATTCACAATTATCAGTACAATCATCACAGGCTATTTTACGTCTTAATTCTCTTGGAATAAATACTCTTATTTCTTCTTCATTATAGCCAATTTGCATTTTATTGTCTTCTATCATTATTGGTCTACGT
>JAVBOS010000065.1:0-3442 GCA_031550255.1 Anaeroplasmataceae bacterium
AAAATGAATCGTTTTTTAATCATTTTATGAACAAGTCAGATGAATTAATTATTTTGCTAAATGATTTAGAGTTATCAGAAATAAAAGAGGAAGTTGAAATATTATGTAAGGTTGTCGAGAATATTCCGATTGATTCAAGTGAGTTACTTGATGTCAAAACACTAATTCTGAATTTGTATAAAATTAGAAAAACACTTGAGGTTAAAAGAGGAAAATATTATCAAAGGTTAAAAGAAGAAAAATATTCAATAAATACTATTAATAACAAAATTTATAGGTTAAACAGGGCTTTAGAATCAGTAGAAGAATATATTGATTACATACATTCAAAGGAAATAAGTGTATTTAACCAACCTTTCGTCTTATTAGAAGGAGATGGGGGGATTGGAAAGTCTCATTTACTTGCTGATACAATAATTAAAAGAAATATCAGTGGAGACAAATCGTTATTATTTTTAGGACAGCATTTTAAAGGGAATAAGAATCCTTTAAATGAAATATCAGAAATGCTTAACTTGAAGTGTAGTCTAGATGATTTTCTCCACGAATTAAACAAAATTGGAGAGAAGAATAAATCCCGTATAATAATATTTATAGATGCTTTAAATGAAGGAAACGGGAAAAATATTTGGAAAAACTATTTAGGGGGAATCGTTGAAAAGCTTAGGCAGTATAATTGGATAGGTCTTGTAATGTCAATAAGAACAGAATATGTAGATACTTTATTTAAAGAGAATGATGTTTTAAATAAGGATATTATAAAGGTTAAGCATATTGGATTTTCAAGTTTAGAATATGAAGCGATAAAGAAATATTTTGATTTTTATAATATTGCGTATGCAGATATTCCATTTACTAATAATGAGTTTTCAAACCCATTATTTTTGAGGTTGTTTTGTGAAGGATATAAACATGGAAATATTGACTTAAATGTAATTAGTATTGATGATATTTATAAAAATTACTTGAATACGATTAACTTTAGAATTTCAGAAGTATGCCAATATAGTAGCCATATTAATGTTGTTGAGAAGGTCATAAACACAATAGTAAGTTATAAATACGAAAAAGGTTATGGAAATAACTTTATCTCAATTGATATATTGGCTGAAATACTAGCAGATATTGAGAGAAAATATAATATCCATAATTCTTTATTAGATGAACTACTTTCAGAAGGTATAATAACACAGAATTTAAATATTAGAAGTGATGAGTATTTTTATGTTACATATGAAAAATTGGAAGATTATTTATATGCAAAATTGTTAGTTAATGAATTAAATGATATTGGTATTATAGAATTTGCGTCAAAGTATAGAGAGTTGTTATATTATGAGGATATTTTGGAAGCATTAGCAATAACACTGACTGAGGAAAAAGAGATTGAATTATTTGAATTATTTGTTGATAATAAAGAAAACAAGAGTATAGTCAATGCATTTATTAGCACGTTAAAATGGCGGAAATCTAGTACTATATCTTCAAAAACCTTAAACTATATAGATAATATAGTATTAAGAAATAATTATAACATTGAAAACTTTTATGCAACCTTAATACTTATTTCAGCAAAAGTTGGTCATCAATTAAATGCCGAAAATACAGTAAATCACATAATTAGTTTTTCGATGCCTGATAGAGATGCATTTTTTATTCCAATATTTAATGAATTATTATACGAAGATGGTTCTTCAATTAATAGATTATTGGATTGGTGTTTATCAGAAAACCCAAAAGATAATATTTTAGATGAAACTATTAGACTTGTTGCAATTATGGTATCTACATTTTTGCTTTCATCCAACAGTTATTTAAGGGATAAAAGTACAAAAGCTCTTATCCATTTACTAACTGGGCATATTAACGTTTTAATTAAGGTTTTAGAAAAGTATGAAAAGATCGATGATCCATATATATTAGAACGTTTATATGCTGTATCTTTCGGCTGTATTGTTTCTGAAACATCAGACACAATGGTAAGAGAACTGGCAATGTACATTTATAATTCGATATTTAAATCAGAATATGTTTATCCCAATATTTTGTTACGTGATTATGCAAAAAATATAGTTGATTATGCAAAATTTAAGTTGAAGAGTAAGGATATAGGTAACTTAATCATAATGTCACCATATAAATCGATAATGCCCGCTGTCCCAACTGATGAAGAAATATCAAAGTATGAGTTTGATTATAATGCACCAAACTTTAAGGATTATTATTGGGGGCAAAATGCAATTATAAATTCCATGAAAGTGGAATATTCACGTAACGGCTCCCCAGGGGGATATGGTGATTTTGGTAGATATGTTTTTCAATCATATTTTTCGAACTGGAAAAGTATGAGTTATAATGATTTGAAAAATATAGCAATTAAAAAGATTTTTTCTATGGGCTATGATGTAGAAAAACATGGTCAATTTGATACAAATATTAATCGTAATCGGATTAATAAAATGAAGCAAGAACGAATAGGGAAGAAGTATCAATGGATTGCATTATATGAACTTGCTGCTCAAGTTTCAGATAATTATAAAATGCAAATTAACGTAAATGAGTATGGTGATAAAAAAGATGTTTACTGTAATGGTTCCTTTGAACCTAATATTAGGAATATCGACCCAACTGTAATACTTGCTCCAATAAATGAATATGATAATTCTAAGCTAGTTCATAAAAGTTTGTATACAATACCACTAGATAAAACAAGTAATGAGTGGCTAGAGAATTCTAATGATTTACCCCAAATAGGTGATTTAATTAATTTAACATATAAAAATAGAGAATTTTTATTATTAAATGGTTGGTATTCATGGACAGAAGAAAAAAAGTTAGGAGCTAAAACATATGAGAATCCACAAAAAGATTTTTGGATACAAATAAATAGCTATATTGTAAAAAAAGATGATTTTACAGAAATTACGAGTGAATTAAAAAAGAATGATTTTATGGGAAGATGGTTATCTGAACCTAATGAAAGCTATACTCTGTATAATAAAGAGTATTATTGGTCCTATGCATTTACTTTCTTTCAAAATCCTTATTATTGCGGTGAGGAATGGAACTATATAAGCCAATATGAAGATGAATATAAAAAATACGGTAAGGTGTTAATACCAACCTGCAAATATCTTACTGAACGTGACGGAGATACATTAGGTAATGAAACGTATGCATCATGGTATAAACCATGTAATGAATTATTTAATGGGTTAAATATGAAGTACGGTAAAGAGAATTCAGTTTTATATGATTTTGAGGGGAATGTATTAAGTTTTGATAGTGTAGAATTACTTAAAGAAGATATCGGATTTTTTATTGATAAAGTTGAATTTCTAAATTATATTCATAGAAATGATTATAAAGTGTTTTGGACTGTCTTAGCAGAGAAACGAATTTTATCCGACAGGTTTTATCATAATGATAGTTATAAGCAACC
>JAVBOS010000158.1:0-12129 GCA_031550255.1 Anaeroplasmataceae bacterium
AATAGTAATAATTATAATTATAAAAAAGATTTATTAACAAGCTTTAATGATAGTAATATAAGCTATGATACATTAGGTAATCCAGTTATATATAAGGATAATAACTATAAATGGGATACAAAGAATTTAGTAGGTATAAATGATTTTATAAGCTATAAATATAATAGTAATAATATAAGGGTAGAAAAGAAAGTTGGAGATATTACTACTAAATATATTTTAGATGGTAATAAAGTAATAAGAAGTATAAAATATAAAGAAGTAAGTGATTTAGAAATAGATAGTTACTTATATGAAGATATGGATTACTATATATATAAAGAAATAATAGAAGATATAAGATATATTTATACAGGAGACAATCTAGTAGGGTTTATCTTAAATAATAAGAAATACTACTATGATAAGAATATTTTAAATGATATAATAGGAATATATGATGAAAACTATAATATAGTAGGAAGCTATAACTATGATAGTTATGGAAATCATGAGATAACATTAAATATAGATGATATAGCAAATATAAATATATTTAGATATAGAAGTTATCAATATAGTAGTGAATGTAATTTATATTATTTAAATTCTAGATATTATGATAGTAATACTTCTAGATTTATAAGTATGGACTCTATTGAATATTTGGATAGTGAAAGTATTAATGGTTTAAATCTTTATGCTTATTGTTTGAATAATCCAGTAATGTGGACAGATAGCACCGGAAATAGTCCAGAATCCTTTTGGAAAACTATGCGTTGGATAGGTGTTGGAGTAGCTGGAACACTAGCAGCGGCAGCAGTTGTAGCAGGATTCATTGTGACTTCTCCGGCATTGGCTGCAGTTTTAATTGGTGCTGGTGTAGGAGCACTTGTAGGTGGAGCCGTTGGAGCTCAAAATGCATATGACAATGGAACAGATATGTCTAGTGGAATATTGAGTGGAATGGTAAAGGGTGGTGCTTTAGGTGCTGCTGCACCACTAGCTGCATATGGAGCTGCAGGCTTCGGGATCATGCTTGGAACAACTCTTGTAGCAGGTGCTGCTTCATATACTGTGGACACTTTAGGTAATGGCGATAAATTTAACGTTGGACATATGTTTTTAGTGGCGGGATCAACTGCATTACAAGGTTCATTATCATTCGGGGTTGGAACACTACTTGGTATTGATAATAGTAAGGATCTAGTTACTAGATTAGCTAAATCATATCTTTCAAAAGTTTATGCTGGTCATCTTAATTACGTTACAGATATGCTTACTGGATATGCAATTGACAAGCCGTGGAGTAGTAAGGAAAGAGGAACAAATTATTTTGCAATTTGGTATTACTAGGAGGATATATCATATGGAGATATTATATGTGAAAAAAAGTTTCAAGAATGAATATATATTTTATCCCAATTTGATTCAACAAATTAAAAAAGGGAAAGTTATTAATGAATATTATATAGAGGATATTGAAGAAATAACATATAATGAAAAATTTGGATTCAATGATTTTATAAAAATAATAATTGATAGATTACATCCATATTTTAATTTACCAAATTCATTTATAATAACTTTAAGGACAAAATCAAGACCTATTGGATTAAAGTTAAAATATAAAGAATATCTAAAAATAAAAGATAAATTCCAAAAAAAAATAAAATTAATTTAAAAATCAAATAATATTTAATTAGCAATTACACAAAAAAGTGTAGTTGCTTTTTTTTGTCTTATAAAAACAACTATTATTTTAAAATATTTTTTCACAGCGCCACTTAGTGTCCAAAACCTACTTTAAAATAGTAATTGTCTAGGAGTTAACACTAGATAAATATTAATGAAATGGAGGATAAAAAAAGAAATGAACCTAATTGCATGCAAAGGGAAACTAGCTTCACTATTAGAAGACTTAGGCTATAGTAAAAAAAGAATAACAGAAATTCTAAAACTATTAGATAAAAAAGATAAGTCAATGACTGATAGTGAAGCCGAAAAGTATTACGCAAGATCAAACTACTAAAATTTACAAAAAGAGAGGAAAAATAAAAGAATGAAAATTAAAGTAGAATTTACACTAAAAGCCGTCCAAAGAAAAGGACAACAACCAAGATATGATTTAAACGTTATTTTAAAGGACGTAAATGCAAATCAAAAGACATTTGGTAATAATTATTCAAATATTGAATTACAACCATCTAAACCACTAGAAATGGGAGATTATCAATTGATCTGTAACGAAAGAGGATTAGGAGATTTAATGCAAAATTCCAAAGGATTTAGGATTAAAGAAGCAAGTGCTGAAGCAGGTATCGGAACATATGCAGAAACAGGTGATAAATATTACTTTGTTAAAGTAGAACTATGCGACGGAATATCAAGAACTTGTTATTTATCAGAATCACAAGTTAAAAACTTAAAATATGTAGAATTAGGATTTGAATTTAAAGAAACAGAGATTAACCCAACCGTTGAATAATGAAAGATTTATTAAAATTCATTATTGACGGAATAACTATAGCTGGTAAATTTACCAGCTATTTCTTTAAAAAAGCATGGAAAGTAATAGTATTTTTAATAGTACTATTCTTTACCACCATATTTACATTAAGAAAACGAAAGGAGAAACAATGAAAAAACTAAAAATATTTATACTATTTCTAACATTTCTAATCCCATTATTTTTTGGCACAATAACCACTAAAGCTCTATCATTTCAACAAACAATAAAAACAGAAGTGGCAAGCCTTGTATCAATAGGAGAATTACCAGCATGGCATAACGAACTGTCAGAAGATCCCGGGTATCAAACATTTTATAATAAAATGTACCGCACAGCTAGTCCGACTACGAAAATACAGTTTATTAATATGACCAAAGATAATATGTTGTATACAATTTCTTTTTATGGAAATCAATCTAATCAAGTATGGGATGATGTCTTATCGAATCTTGATATAGAACCCAAAAACTTAGAACCAAATAAAATACTGGGAATATATTGGGATCCATTAGCCTTTGATTCTGCCCAGTATCTATACCTATTTTGGACTACTGAATATATCCCAAGTGAGTTTATGAATATTGAAGAAATGGTATTAAACAATAAAACATATAAACTCCATAACTCAATTGGAGACTTAATAAATGGAAATTCCAATTGGCAGTATTATGATTATTACCATTATCCAGAAGATAATTTAACCATTCAACGAACAATTATTGGTGGTTATGAATATGGTAAACATTTTGGCGTACCACTAACACAAACCTATCATTTTAAAAGTTTTAAGGCTACATTAGATGATACAACGTATAACCAATCCATAATAAAAGATTATCAAACATCATGTAATACAGAAGTATTATTTAATCTTTCCAAGACCCCTACAAAAGACGGTCAAAGACTATGTCAATTAGTAACTCATGCTTATGAATTAATAAGAGATTGTGAGGTCCAAAGTTATTTAGATATGGGTTTTGGTGGCTATATCCACCAAGCTGTTTTCAATACCACAATTGCTATTGATAAAATATATCGAGTAGATGTTGCTTATACCCTATCAAGTGAAAATAAAAACTGGTATGAATTTTGGTTAAACACCAAAGAAGTAGATGTCACAAAATCACTTACAGCCCAGAAAAAAGCTAATGGTTTATTCAATCTTTTTGCTTATCAAGGATTTAAAGAAGGGATATTTCAGTCAAATATAAAATCTTCAAAAACCTATAAATATAAACTCCATTTAAACTATGATGAAGAGTGTTGGAATCTCTTTGATAACCCACCTTACTATGAAGCTGATTATAAAGTAGTTAAAAACTTTCGGATATTAAGATTAAATTATTTAGTTGATAATAAAGTTTATGATGTCGCCATTAAAATGGATACAGTTGATGGTGATACCTTAAATATAATCGATCGTGATTTAATCCTAGATACTGATACTACCTTATGGAACGTTAAAGATAAAGTTTATGATGGCTTAGATAAGTTAAGCGATAAATTAGGACAAACCGGTAAAAATATCGTAATCGCCTTATCAATGACTTTAGCCATAATAGTTCTATATTATCTATATAAATTAATTACACTAATTAAAGTATTTTTAAAACAAAAAGAAAGGATAAAAAAATGAAAAAACTAGCAATAATAACCTTATTAGGAATAATAACATCGATATTTCTAATATCACCTAAAACAAAAGCACTAGGGCAAACCCAAATATCAATCGACCATTCAATCATAAATAGCGTTGAAATAGGTGATACATTTGAATTAAACGGTTTTAAATATACATATATCGGAGCCAGGTATGAAGCCAAAATAGTTTCTGAACCAGCCAAAGAGAAACTATTAGTTATATATGATCGGTTTAATAATAAATCAGTTTTCTATAACGAAATAACCACACTTGAAGATTATACCAACATAGAAGATGTTGTCATGTTTTCGACACAATATGCTAAAAACTTTTTACATACCGCAACATTTAAAAATCTATATAATGCCAATGGCGGTCATTATCTTGATGAATCATTAAAAAACATGCATTTTGAAAACTATTACTATGTCGGACAATATGCCGCACTATATACAAATATCGCTAATACAGAAGAAAACTTATTAAGATTTAATACATTAACTTTTAATAACGCCTACTATTATAACTTCAATAAGCCATTTTTTGAACGTTATGCTAAAGCTTATAATGCCTTAGAAACTTCAACCCACAAATTCCAGCTACAAGCAGATGATACCTGTAAATATACACAAGAATCATTTTATCCAATGGAAGATTTTGAACCTTTCTATACTAAAGGCGGAATAACATATTGTCATTATACATCAAACCCAAGAGTTCAAAGTACAATGACAAAAGAACAATTTAAATATATCCCAGTCACAATTGATTCAAGAATAAAATCTATCAATCTTGATGTGATAACTGGTATCGGAAATTTAGATACAAAGACATTTGATAACTTAAATATCCAATCACTTAGTATTAATAAATTAGGAGGAGTAGAAGGGAATACCTTAATTGCCATAGCGGATTATAAAATTGACTTTTCAACTATAAAATTTAAAAATATTTATCTTATCCCTACAGACGGAAACGTATCCGCATTAAATACAAATTTATCAATAGTCGAAAAAATTTATATCCCCGAAGAAGAAAAATCAGCCTTTTCTTCATTAATAAGTGATCCAAACCTCGCATCTAAAATACAGTACTATACAACCTTGCCCAAAATAGATTTAACTTTTACAAATAATAATCAAACCTATAAAAGTAGCGATGATAATATAGACATTGATATAACCATACAAAGCTTAACTAAATTAGAAAAATATAATATTAATTTACCAGCTGGAAGTTATATTAATGAATTTGTCAAATTACACAGCTTACCAACAAACATTTTGGAACAAGAAACTTATAGTTTAAAAACCTTCTTCATATTTACTAAAAATATTGATATTTTAAAAGCCGTAAAAGAAATGAAACCATACATGTTATTAAAAGGCGGACTACCATGTAGTGAAGAATACCAACTAGATGTTACATTCGATTATTTCGATTCAAACAGATTAAACTTTGTTGTTACATATCCAAATGGTATACATACAGGATACTCAGTTAATTACACAGTAATAGATAGCGAGGTAGGAGAATTCTTTGGCTGCCTTTGTCCAGGACAAAATAGTTATACCCTAATGTTAGAGGCAACTACAATAAAAGAATTGACAAAAGCTACTGATTTAGTAACCTTATTTATCAATGAATATTTAGATAATAAAACCAATCCCGTGTTTACATTGCCTATAACGTTAACTAAAGCAGGCGTATCAGAACTAGAATATTCAAGATTTGTTAATAGTCAAGATGCCGAATATCTAGCAAATGTGCAGGTAATAGTAACTAAAACAGATTTAAACAAAGCAGGCTTTAAAGACCCATATAAAACTTTAGAAGATGAATTTGGAAAGATATCAACTATTGATTATCTAAAAGATAAAATTAGTGATAACGAGGTCTTAAAGTGGGGTTCAATAACAATATCTTCAATATTAGGAATTGGAATATTATATCTATTATTTATAAGTTTTAGAAAAATAATTAAATGGTTAAGAAAATAATAAACATTTTAGTAATATTAACAGTGATAGTCCTAATGACTATCCTGTTAGTTACTAACTATAAAACCTACCAATCATCAACCAATAGACTTTTAGAAATATTTGATATAAACAACCTACAAAACTATTTTGAAATCTATATTTTAAAAAAATCAAATGTTTATCAAGAAGAAATAAGCGAAATAATAAAAGCAGTAGAGAAAATTATCGAAAGAATCCAAAATAGACCCGCTTTAGATGAATTATTCCTTAATTTTTTCTCAAATTCAGTAATTATCATATTTAATATAATGAATTACTTTATGAATATTGGAATTAACTTTTTAATTATCATGACTATCTATTATAACGAAACATTTAATGGAACAAACCTTAAAATAAAATATTCTAAATCTGCCTTTGTTTTTCTAAAAATATCTAAAACCATAACGTTTATTAAAACTAAAATCAAATATTTTCTCAAATTAGTTCTAAAACATCTAAATAACCAAAAAAGAAAAATCGCATTTATACTTTTTTTGTTTTTACTAGCAAACGGATTAATATATAAAATCCTGGTAGAAGTAATAATATTCTTTATCACTTATATTTATCACGCAATCAAACTAGAAACAATGATAATATTTTCCAGTTTAGGTAAGTATCTTTTCTTATTATTATTTCCAGTTTTAAAAAGCTTACCATACAAAGTATTAATCCCACTAATAGTTTTTTTAGTTTCCCTAAACGCAGTTCAAAGAGCTAATTTTAAACTAAAGAAAAACCATGAAAGACTAAAAGATTTTACACAAAATACCCTAACTCAAACGACATTTTTAAATGGCCCTCCAGGAATAGGTAAGACATTACTAAATGTATGTTTAACACTAGCAAGTGAGGAAATATTCATTGAAGAGTTAGAACTTTTAATGCTGGAATATGAACTTAAATATCCATATATAAACTTTTCTACCATTAGAAGTAATTCGGAAGAATACCTAGAACATAAAGAATACTTAAGATATTATTATTGGTTAACCAATCGTAATAGTTTAATAATCTCTAATTATTCTATTTATAGCCCGTATTATAGCGATTATTCTAAAATATTCGATTTCAATTTCATGCGTAAAAACCTTAAATCACCGGCTTATGCATTAGAAGAATATATTGTTATTTCCATATCAGAACTTGATAAGGAGTATAATTCACATGATGATATGAAAGCCGTAGGACAAGATGGAGCTGCAACGTTTTTTTCTACAATCAGTCATGATTTGAAAAGGCATGTTAAAATATTTGCCGATTACCAACTTAAAGACCAAGTACCCCTTAGAATTAGAGGTAATTCAGAATATTTTTTGACAATAAACAAAAGAAAAAAGAAATATCCGTTTTTGCTATTTGTTTATTATGCGCCGTTTATTGCCTTATCTAAAGTCACCAAAACGTTAATAAAACGCTATGAAACAAAAAGACTTTATATAACCAAAAAGACCAAAAGAAAGGGTATATCTCAATATAAACGAAATGATTACAATTTAACTTACGCAATCCTTCGTCATTTGGCAGGTATATTAAATAAAATTTGTGCCTTTTTCGACCATTATTGGTATTTTAAAATTTCTGGAATATTATCCCAAGAAGATAATACTAAAGGTAAGAAAATTGTCTTAAATATTAATATAAGCGATTTAAAAATTAACGATCATCCATTATATGATTCAACTTTTTTATCATATGCCTATGAAGAAAAGAAAAATAAAGAATTTAAAGATCTCATAACCTTTAAAACATTACACCCAACAACTGAAGAATTATCATTATGTAATTCGCGATTTTACAATAAATTAAACGGTATTGAAATACCACAAACAAATAAAAAGGATAATAAGAAACAAGAAGATGAATACGTAGAAGTATAGCGTAATCAAAATCCAGTTTTGTGAAAAATGTTTAGAAACTCCCGCGTTTACCATGGCGTTACTAATAGCCATGGTAGCGGGTACTAAACATATCTCAAACGCATTTGATTATGAATATTCTAGTATTATTTAAACGACACCAACTTGAAAGAAGGTTAATAAAATAGAAGAAATAAATATAAAAACAGGAGTACACATTATCATTGATTACTTTTGTGCGACCTTTCCATTTATCTGTCATGAAGACGATTTTGAATTGAAAGTTATCGAAGATATATTGATCTTGATAACTAACTTTTTGGGATATGAAAAAGAGAATATTATAAAAGAAAATTACTCCCAAAATAGATTTAACTATCAATATTCTATAGGAGATAATATAATTGTCAGACTATGTGGTCCTGAACTAAAATCAGGCTATAAATCATGTTCGATAGAATTAAAAGGAGATGGCTGCCGAGAGTTTGAAAATATTTGTAAAGATAAAAATTGGATAGATTTTCTTACTTTCTTTTTAATCAGACTAAATGCTTCACCAACACGTATAGATTTAACCATTGATGATTATGAAGGAAAAGATGTAACCTTTGAGTATATAAATAAAAAACTTGAAAATAACTTTTATATCAGTAGTTTTCAAGATAGAGATTTTATTTATCATGGTTCAAAGACAAAAGGGTTGTCCATTCAATTTGGAACACATTCATCAACACAGATGTTTGTCATTTATGAAAAACTAAAAGAACAATTAACAAAAGGCATACCATGTCTGCAAAAATATTGGGTTAGATATGAAATGAGGTTTAAAAAAGAGAAAGCCTATAATGTTTGTATGAATTTAATAAGTAAAGAAATTGTCGGGTTTAAAGATTATGTCCTAGGACTATTATATCAAACTCTTGATATTAAAGAAGATAATAATTATAACAATGAAAATCAAAAAAGAGCAATGACAGATAAAAACTGGAATAACTTTTTAGAAAGTGTTTCAAAAGCTAAAATTGAAAAATATAAAATAAGAAAAAGCACCTATGAAACATATTTAAAATGGTCTAAACAACATATAGCTTTTTATATATTAAATAAATTATTACATCAAGGAATTAATATTGAAGCAACCTATACTGAATTATTAAAAGAAGTAGTTCAATTAATCCAAACTATCGACCAGAATAGAATAAAAAAACTAAATAATTTTTTGAAAGAATCAGGGTTAGGCACTGTGACAATATTAGATTTAGAGGAATTAAAAATAAAGCTAACAAAGATAATTGAAGATAGAGAATTGCCATTTTAATGTTAGATTATTCCGTAATACTTATCTCATTAACAAAATTTGAAAATAACCTAATTCCCCAAATACCAAAAATATTAGCACAGTACATTTCTTTCAATCCACAAACACATAACATATTTTTAGAGAAAAAATATGATATAGATAACCTTCTTTTATATTTTTTTAATAATTTTTCGCAAAATGCTGAAATAAATGAACAATATATATTAAATATTTGTTTGAAATATTTTGACCTATTACCAAAACAAGACATTGTAGAAAATTCCAAAAATCATAATTCGACAAGAATAAACATATTTAACGAGGTGAACAGTGATTAACTTAAACGCACTAAATGAAAAACAACAAGAAGCCGTAAATACACTACACAAAAATGTCTTAGTACTTGCTGGAGCAGGAACAGGAAAAACAAAAGTATTAATTTACCGTATAGCAAACCTTTTAAATCAAGGCGTTCTACCAAAAAACATTTGTGCCTTTACCTTTACCAATAAAGCGGCAAACGAAATGAAAGAACGCTTAAAACAACTAGTGAATATAGATAATATTGAAATCTCAACATTCCATAGCTTTTGTTTTAGTTATTTAGTAGAGTTTAAAGAATACGTAGGTTATGAAAAAGGCTTTAGCCTAATTGATGATGAAGATAAAATAAAAATAATACGAAATATCATTAATGAAGATAAATTAGATATTATAGATAGCGAAGTAGTACAAGCTATATCAGCAGTCAAAAACCATAATATATTTATTAATAAAAATTTAAAACAATCTATAATAATAAACTACATTTTTCATAAATATGAAAACATTTTATTAAGAAGTTTAAAAATGGATTTAGATGATTTATTATATAAGTTTTACAAATTATTATTAAATCAAAATTTTATTAAAATACATCTCCAGCAAATATCACAATATATCCTTGTTGATGAATGTCAAGATACTAATAAAATACAATATGAAATAATTATGTTGCTTTCACAAATTCATAACAATGTATTCCTAGTAGGAGATAATGACCAGTGTATTTATACATTTAGAGGAAGCAATCTTGATAACATCAATAACTTCATAGAGGCCAAAAAAGCTCAAGTAATTAAATTAGAAGAGAATTATCGCTCAAATCAAAACATCTTAGAAATCGCTAATTCCCTAATTAAACATAATCATCATCTTTTACATAAAAACCTCTATACAACCCGTAAAACTAGAGAATTTCAAGCAATATACTCAAACCTTGAAACCTCAACAGATGAAGCAATATATACAACTAGATTAATAAATAAATTAATTGAAGCAGGATACTTGTATAATGATATAGCTATCCTTTACCGAAATAACTTTGTAAGTCCAACATTTGAAAAAGAGCTAATAAAACAAAAAATACCATATCAAACATTCGGTAGTTACCCATTTTTCAAACATAAAGAAATAAAAACAATCTTTTATTACTACCAACTATTATTTAACAATGATGATGATCTAGCTTTTACAGAAATAATTAATATTCCAAAAAGAAAAATTGGCGAAGTAACATTAACAAAAATACAACTAAATGCTAAACAAAAAAACATATCGTTATATGAATCTGCTAAACAGTTTGAAGAAACAACAGAATTTATACAATTAATAGATTTTTTATCAAAACATTTTAAAACACTATCACCAAAGCACTTTATTAATCTTTTTTTAGAAAAAATAAAATATCAAGATTATTTATTATCCCAAATAGATTCCAAAAGTAAGATAAACAGATTATATGATTTCATCAAAATGATAAGTGATATCGAAGACTACAATAATCCAAATATCGCCACAATTGATTTATTAAATCAAATTTATCTAAAAAATAAGCAAGATATAGATAATGGATTAGTAAAACTAATGACAATACATCAAGCCAAAGGATTAGAATTTAAAGTAGTAATTATAGCTGGTTGTAACGAGGGAATAATTCCTTCCTTTAAATCATCAAAAAATGAAATAGAAGAAGAAAGAAGAATCTTTTATGTCGCAATAACCAGGGCAAAAGAAAGATTGTACCTCTTAAGCGCAGATAAAAGATTAGTAAATGGTAAATATCAATATTTTAAACCATCGACATTTTTAGAAAATATTTCATTTAATAACTTATATATTGACAAAATATTCTAGGACAATTTGTTACAATTTATATGGTTAACCAAAACATAGAATTAGGAGAAAATAAAATGCAAAGGGAAACCATGCTTAAATTGCCAGATAAATACTTTATCTTAAGAGATGTAATATATAAATTAATGTTAGAAACAAATGAAAATCAAATAATATATTGCTATTTATCTAAAATTAACAAAGAAATTATTTACATATGCTTTACACTAAAGTGCGAACATTTAAATACTGAAAAATTAATAGGTTATAAAACAACACTGAAAAAACTCTATTTATATTTGATGATAGAATCATATCCAGCAGTTCCCAAAGATTGCTTAATAATTTATTCAAATAGAGTACTTAGAAGGTTAACAATCCAAACAACTGCTAAATTATTAAATATATCAGAAGAAAAATATCGAGCTATCGAAACAGGAAAAATAACCACCAGTTTGGATTTCGCTAAAATATCAGACACACTAAACTTTAACAAGCAAGAATTCTATTATAGTTTTAAAACAACATTTGAAGAAATATAAAATGAAAGAGGTAAAAATTAATGCAAGAAACATTTAGTAGAGATAAAATAACATCAGAAGAAAAATCACTAACAGTATATTTTATGTTAGAATCTAAACAAAAAATAAATCACGAAA
>JAVBOS010000046.1:0-3053 GCA_031550255.1 Anaeroplasmataceae bacterium
TGAAAAGATGAAAGCAATTCAAAATGAACTTGGTGATAAAGCAAGACATGATGAAGATATTGAAAAAATTCGTGAACGTATTGAAAAGGCAAATATGCCTGAAAATATTAAAACTAAAGTTTTACAAGAATTACAACGATATCAACAAACAAGTGTACAAATGGCTGAATCAGGGATTATTAGAGCTTGGTTAGATTTCATGATTGAATTACCATGGACTACTCAAAGTGAAGATGTTAATGATCTAGCAAAAGTATCTGCTAGTTTGGATAAAAATCATTATGGATTAGAAAAAGTTAAAGATCGTATTGTTGAATATTTAGCTGTTAAAATTATGACACAAAAAAATCCACAAACTATTATTTGTTTAGCAGGTCCTCCAGGAGTAGGAAAAACTTCTTTAGCAACAAGTATTGCTGATTCGTTAAATCGTAAATTTGTTAAACAGTCACTTGGTGGAGTTAAAGATGAAAGTGAAATAAGAGGTCATAGACGTACTTATATTGGAGCTTTACCTGGACGTATTTTAAAAGGTATGAAAGATGCAAAAACAACTAATCCAGTATTTTTACTAGATGAAATTGATAAGATGACATCAGATTTTAGAGGAGATCCAGCTTCAGCAATGTTAGAAGTTCTAGATCCTGAACAAAATTCTAAATTTAGTGATAATTATGTTGAAGAACCTTATGATTTAAGTAATGTTATGTTTATTACAACTGCTAATGATATATCAAAAATTCCCGCTCCACTTCGTGATAGAATGGAAATTATTGAATTAAGTAGTTATACTGAACATGAAAAATATAACATTGCAACAAAACATTTAATTAGTCGTCAATTAAAAAATCATGGATTAGATGAAAAACAATTAACTATAACAGATGAAGCTATGTATAAAATTATTAGAAGTTATACTAGAGAAGCCGGAGTTCGTGAATTAGATCGTATGATTGGAACTATTGCAAGAAAAGCAATTAAAAAGATTCTTATTCAAAAAGATAAAGAAGTTACAGTAACAGCCGAAAATCTAGAAGAATATTTAGGTAAAATTAGATTTTTTAATAACTTAAATAGAACTGAAAATCAAGTTGGTATTGTTACAGGGTTAGCGTATACTCAATTTGGTGGAGATACATTAGATATTGAAGTAACATATTATAAAGGAAAAGGTGGACTTGTTTTAACAGGTAAACTTGGAGATGTAATGAAAGAAAGTGGTCAAGCAGCACTAAGCTATGTCAAAGCTAATGCGGAAAGATTAAATATTGATCCTAAGTTATTTGCTGAAAATGATATTCACATCCATGTTCCAGAAGGAGCAGTACCAAAAGATGGACCTTCAGCTGGTGTTACTATGACAACTGCTATTGTAAGTGCATTAACAAACAAACCGTGTGATGCACTACTTGGAATGACAGGAGAAATAACTTTAAGAGGAAGTGTACTTCCAATTGGTGGATTAAAGGAAAAAGCAATTGCTGCCCAAAGAAGTGGATTAAAGACAATTATGATTCCATTTGACAACGAACGAGATGTTGAAGATATTCCATTAGAAGTTAGAAGCAAATTAGAAATAATTCCAGTTAAAGATGTTAAAGATGTTTTATCAAGAGCTTTAAGATAATAAATAATAAATCTTGTTTACTATTTGTAAATAAGATTTTTTCTTTATATAAAGTTTACAAAAGTTTGATATAATTAAAAAAAGGAGTGAGATTATGTTCCATATTATTTTAGCAGAAGACGATAAAAATCTTAATTTATTATTAAGTAAAAACTTGGAAATAGAAGGCTTTAAAGTAGAAAGATGTTATAACGGTAAAGAAGCATTAGATAAGATTGTAGAAAATGATTATGACTTACTTATAAGTGATATTATGATGCCAGGCCTAAATGGTAATGACTTAATATGTAGAATCAAAGAAGTTAAAAAGGATATGCCAATAATAATGATTACTGCCTTAGATTCAGTTTCTGATAAGAAGGTTAGCTTTGAATATGGAGCTGATGATTATCTTACTAAACCTATTAATTTTGAAGAGTTGATTATACGTATAAGAGCTTTATTAAGAAGATATAATTTGGTCAATGAAAGAACAATCAAGCATAAAGATATTGTTTTAGACTTTAATAAATTTTCAGTTAATATCAATAATCAAGAAATCAATTTATCTAAAAAAGAATTTTTAGTATTATATAAATTGATGTCTAATCCAGGTAGAATCTATAGTAGGGAAGACTTTTTAAATGAGATATGGGGACAAGATTCATTTAGTATTGATAGAACAGTTGATGTACATATAAATAGAATTAGAGAAAAAATTATTTCCAAGAATATTGAAATAATTTCAGTTAGAGGACTAGGATATAAGGTAGAGTTAAAATGAAAAGAATAACATTTAAATTATTTATTCAAGCAATTATATGTATGCTTACAAGTGTGCTTGTAACAAATTTAATAATAAGAATAATAACTCCAGAGTTTACTTTAGAAATTTTCTTTATTACTAATATAATTTCTTTAGCTGGAGGTTTTATATTTTATTATTACTGTCTAAAAAACTCATTTTTAAACCGTTTATTTGACTTGAATAAATCGGTAAAAGAAATAACAACTGGTAATTATGATTTAGTTTTAGAAGAAGCAGGAAATGATGAAATCACTTCCTTAACAAGAGATTTTAATAAAATGACAAATGAATTAAGAAATAATGAGTATTTAAATAAAAATTTTTTTAAGAATGTAAGTCATGAATTAAAAACACCAATAAGTTCGATAAAAGGATTTGCTGATTTAATAAGTCAAAAAGAATTAACATTAGAAGAAATTAAGACTTATGCAAATATTATTTCTGATGAAGCAAATAGATTGTTAAATGTCAGTAAAAATATGTTAATTGTTTCAAACCTAGATTCAAAAAATATTATTAATCAAGATGATATTTATAAAGTCGATAGACAAATAACTAATATAATTTTACTACTTCAAAAAGATTGGCAAGCTAAAAACATAGAGTTTAATATAAACATGGAAGAACTAGAAATTATTT
>JAVBOS010000093.1:0-12295 GCA_031550255.1 Anaeroplasmataceae bacterium
AATAGCTTATTTAAAAGAAAAAGATTTTATTCTTGTTGGATTAGGACCAAGGATTTTACGTACTGAAACAGCTATTATGTACGTATTAAGTGCTATTTCCTATGAATGGGAGTTAAAATATGAATAAAATAGCTTTTTTTACATTAGGGTGTAAAGTAAATACATATGAATCCAATGCTTTAATGAATTTGTTTACAGCAGAAGGATTTGAAATAGTCGATGAAACACAAATTGCTGATGTTTATATAATAAATACATGTAGTGTGACAAATAGTGCAGATTCTAAAAGTCGTAAGATGATTAATAGAGCTATAAAATTGAATCCAGAAGCGGTTATTTGTGTAATGGGATGTTATACTCAAACAAATCCAGAATCACTTAAAATAGAAGGTATAGATTTAATATTAGGTAATGGAAATAAATCTAGGGCAGTAGAATTAGTTAAAGAAAAATTAAACAATAGAGATTCTAAAAAAGTTGAGATTTTAGATATCTTAAGTACAATTGATTATGAAAAATTGGAAGCTACTTCATTTGATCATACAAGAGCTTTTGTTAAGATAGAAGATGGCTGTGATAACTTTTGTTCATATTGCATTATACCATTTGCAAGAGGTCCTGTACGTTCTAAACAAAAAGATGAAGTATTAGCTGAATTGTCTAAAATAGCTGATATGGGCTATAAAGAAGTTGTTTTAGCTGGTATACATACGGGAAGATATACGAGTGGAAAAAACTATAAATTAAGTGATTTATTAAAAGATATTATAATGTTTATTCCAAAACTTGAAAGAATAAGATTATCATCAATTGAAATTAATGAAATTGATGATGATATTTTAGAACTTATGTCTAAAAGTAAAATAATAGCAGATCACCTACACTTACCTCTTCAAAGTGGTAATGACACAATATTAGAATTAATGAACCGAAGATATGATACTGAATTTTTTCTAAACAAAGTAAATCAAATCAGAAATATAAGACCAAATATATCGATTACTACTGATGTTATTGTTGGTTTTCCTTATGAAACAGATGAACTATTTAATCAAACTAAAGAGTTTATTGAAAAAATAAACTTTTCTGAATTACATGTTTTTCCATATTCAATGAGAAAAAATACTTTAGCAGCAAATATGCCTCAAGTAGATGGAAATGTAAAAAAAGAAAGAGTAAAAATTTTATTAGAATTGTCTGACAAATTAAAAAATAATTACTATAATCGTTTTATAAATGAAAAAATGGACATAATAATAGAAGCTAAATATAATGAAAAATGTATTGTTGGACATGCTTCCAATTATATGAAAATTATAGTTTTTGGTGATTCATCATTGATTGGCAAGTTGGTTAATGTCGAAATATTGACAATAAATGGAGATATAGCAGTAGGAAAGACAATATAATGTAAAAAAATAAAAAAAAGACTTTACAAACATATTTATTTTATGTATAATATTAAAGGAAATTGACCCGGAAGGAGGCCTAGCCATGTCTAAGACTGTAGTTCGTGAAAAAGAAAACATTGAAGATGCACTTCGTCGTTTTAAACGTGAAGTTTCAAAAGCGGGTAACCTTCAAGAAGCAAAAAAACGTCAATACTATTTAAAACCAAGTGATGTTCGTAAACAAAAACGTCAAGAAGCAAGAAAAAAATTCAAATAGTAGATAAAGAGGCTAATAACCTCTTTTTTATTTATTTTTTTTAATATTTTGCTAATACTATAATAAAGTGTTGGTGATTAGATTGAAAAATTATAAATCTTTAGAAGTGTTATTCGGAACTTTGTTTGGAAGTTTAATAATTTTGTTAGCAGTTATATTATTTAAAGAATATAACTATAGTTTTGTTATTGATGATATATTAATAATTCCTACGGCAATATTATTTTCTATTGCTGTATTAATTTTAGTAAAAATATTAATATCTTTAATTTTTTCTTATAAAATAAAGTATTTAAAAAATAAATTAATTATTTTACCTAAGTTAAAAGGATTTATCATTTTTGTAAATAGTGAGATAATATCTACTTTTTTGTGTTTAATAATGTCTATTTTTTTAATTCAATCAAGAAATATATTATTAGTACATTTAGGTATATATGTATGTATTTATAATCTTTATTTTTTCTTAACTTCATTAATTCCTACATTAAATCCAAGACCAAATTCTTTTTTTAAAACAATACTTATGATAAAGTCATTTGATAGCAAAGTTAGTTACTATAGGTATATGTTAATTAAAAACAGTTTAAGATTGAAATATAAATATGAAGATATGAATAAAGATTTGTTTATCGTTAATAAAAAGGAAATTAATGCTTTAGATGCCTATTTACAAATAGAACAAATGTATTTCTATTACTTTATAAAAGATTATGATAAAGCTTTTAATATAATTAGTAATTTGTATTTAGAAAGATATCAATTTAATGATGAATTAATTGAAATAATTAGTTTAGAATATTATTTTCAAACTATAATTTATAATGAGGATTTAGGTGATGCTTTTGAAATTTATAAGACCTTTAGTAAACAAACTAAGGATAAAGTTAAAAATTCTAAAAGCATATTACATTATAGAATAAGAATTGTTAGAGCATTAATTGTTTTGAAAAATTATACAAATGCAGTAATTGAAATAAAAAAATTAAGAGAAATATTGAAATTTTCCTCAAATAATAATAAGATATTAATAGAAGAAAGATTTTTAACAATAATGGAAGAAAAATATCTACCATTAATAATTAAAAAAGAGGAAATTTAAATGAATAAGATTTATATGATTGGTGATTCAACAATGCAATTTAATAATATATTTTCTTACCCTCAAACAGGATGGAGTCAAGGGTTAAGCCTATTTGTTAAAGAAAATGTTATTATTGAAAGTCATGCTAAAAATGGTAGAAGCACAAAGAGTTTTAAAGATGAAGGTAGATTTGCTATTGTTTTAGATAAATTACAAGCAGGTGATTTTGTGATATGTCAATTTGGTCATAATGATCCAAAAGATGATCCATTGCGTTATTCTAATCATGAGCAATATGTAAAAAACCTTAAATACTATGCCGATTGTGTAACTGAAAAAGGAGCAACAATTGTGTTTGCTACATCAATCACAAGAAATCAATTTGAAAATAATATTTGTATTGATTCCCATCAAGGATATCCACAACAAATGATTAATTTTGCTTTAGAAAATGGTTATGCATGTATTGATTTAAATACTTTAACAAGAGATATTTATACGAGATTAGGAGAAAAAAACACTTCTAGATTTCATATGATGTTTCCAGCAAATGTTTTTCCTAATTATCCAGATGGTAAAAATGATACAACGCATTTAGTTTATGAAGGTGCCGTTATGATTGCTGAAACATTTGTTAAAAATCTTGCAAAAACTAATTCGAGATTAAGCGAATTGTTTGTTAATTTGGAAGAAAAAGAATTTATAGATCAAAAAATGCTGAAAGATTAAAAACTTTCAGTTTTTTTATTCTCTTTTACAAAATTATTTGATATACTAATACAAAAGAGGAGACAAGAATATATGACACTAAAAAGAAGAGAAGTTTTAAATGTAGTATTATTATCGTTAGTTACATGTGGTATTTATTCAATATATTGGTTAATAGTTACTACAGATGATTTAAATGCAATGGAAGATAATCCATCAAATACATCAGGATTGGTATGCTTTTTATTATCGTTAGTTACATGTGGTATTTATACGTTTTTCTGGTATTACAGAATGGGACAAAGAATATCTAGACTTAATGGCAATGAATCTTTACCATTAATTGGAGTATTATGTGCCTTGCTTTCTGTAGGAATCGTATCACAAGCTATCTATCAAGATGAAATAAATAAGTATTTAGCTAAATAATTTTATGGAAAAAATGTGAAAGTATATTTCATATTTTTTTTTATTTGCTATACTTAGTATGAGGTGATTTTATGAAACATAAAATTATTAGTTCTTTACCATTTTTTTGTATTATTTTTTACGCTATTACAGGCTTAATAACAAGGACATGGCATCCGACATGGTTAATATTTTTCCTAATACCTATTGTAACAACGTTTTTAAATACTAAATCCATTCGTAAATGTTTACCTATAATTGTAGTTTTTACTTACCTACTTATTTCATTTACATTTGGTAATTTTGCTTGGACTTGGTTATTGTTTTTTATAATTCCATTGTTTAATATTTTTTTTCCAAATAAAAAAGAAAATTTAGATATAATAGAAAAAAACAATACTGAAAAAATTATATTAGAAAATAATGAAGAAGTAAATTATATATATCATGGCTAGAAACTAAATTAATTTTTAGTTTCTTTTTTTATAAAATCATTTGGAGTTATACTTAAATATTTTTTAAAAGTTTCACAAAAATAAGAAGTTCTATTAAAGCCAACAAAATAGGCTATTTCTTTTATAGTAAGTTTTTTGCTTAATAAAAGATTTAAACTTTTTTCAATTCGATACTTAATTAGATATTCAATAATAGTAACACCAATTTCTTTTTTGAAAAATCTTTGACATTCACTTTTGCAAAGATTAATATGATTAGAAATATCAGTAATTGATATTTTATTTTGATAGTTTTCATGAATAAAATCTAAAATAATTTTTATTCTTGTTGAGTTAGAAAAATTGTCATTTTCATTTTGGCCAATTGAATTTAATTTTTCATATATTAAATTCCATAGATTAAGAAGCATAATAATTAAAGTTAATTCTTTATCATTTGAGTTTGATTTATTAAAGCTATTAATAGATTTTAATAAATCAATAATTTGATAATCGGTTATTAATAAACTATTAATTTTTTTTGAATGAATTATTGGATCAATATATTTATTTTTAATATAACTGTTTTCAAAACCATATATAAGTTTAGAATCAAAAACGATTGCAAGCCAACTTGAAGAACTATTTTCTATTATGTTTGCACTATGAAGTTTGTTTGAATTTATAAAAACAGCATTATCTTTTTCAAGTAAATAAATCTTTTCATTAACTTGAACTTCCATTTTACCTTCTAAACATAACATAAACTCAATTTCTTGGTGCCAGTGGCATCCGACATTATCATAATCAGTTGCAGAAAATTTTGAATTATATAATTCGATTGGAAAACTTAAATTTCCATGAATTTTTGTTTCTTGAAAGTTGTTATTTATTTGATTATTGTGTTGTTTCATGTTATCACCATACTTTTGTTATATTTTTTAGCATAAAAATGATATAATTTTTTTAAAATACGTATTATAATTATATTATAAGATAAATTAAAATGAAATAGGAGAAAAACAGATGGAGAAAAATATATATCAAAACCCAGTGATAAACAGTGATTACTCAGATCCAGATGTAATAAGAGTTAAAGATGATTTTTTTATGCTAGCATCAAGTTTTAACCATACACCTGGGGTTCCAGTATTACATTCAAAAAATTTAGTTGATTGGAAAATAGTTAATTATATTTATGAAAATATACCATTTGAAAGATTTAAGGATGTATGTCATGGTGATGGAGCATGGGCACCAGCAATAAGATATCATAACGGGTTATATTATGCTATAATTCCTTTTCCAGATGAAGGAATATATATAAGTTCAACTAAAGATCCATTTGGAAAATGGAGTGAGCTATGGTGCTTAATACCAGGAAAAGGAATTATCGATCCTTGTCCAATATGGATTAATGACAAATGTTATTTAGCTGTTGGCTTTGCGAAAAGTAGAATAGGTTTTAATAGTTGTTTAGGATTATATGAAGTTTCAAGTGATTTAAAGACACAATTAAGTGATTATAAAATTATTTATGATGGACATAACGATAATCCAACTATAGAAGGACCTAAATTCAATGAAAGAAATGGCTACTATTATATTATGGCTCCAGCAGGAAGTGTTAAAACTGGTTGGCAAGTGTGTCTACGTTCAAAAGAAATTTATGGTCCATATGAAACAAAAATAGTTTTATTGCAAAATGATAGCTCTATTAATGGACCACATCAGGGGGCATTAATAGATATTGATGATAATGATAACTGGGCATTCATTCACTTTCAAGATAAAAAATGTTATGGTAGGGTGGTTCATTTACAGCCAGTTAAATGGGTAAATGATTGGCCATTATGTGGAAATGTGAAAGATGATTTAATTGGTGGAAGTCCTTTTGAAAGTCACGAATAATTAATTGATATAAAAAGTAATTTTAAAATCAATAATTCTGATAAATTTGATAAAGAAAAATTATCATATGTTTGGCAAACACCTGCAAATAAGCAACCCAATTGGTATGAATTAAATAAAGGTCTAAAATTGAATTGTTTCTATCATAATGAAGAAAGTAATTTGGCTTTAAATAAATTGCCAAATAGTTTTTTACAAAAATTGTTTTATATGTCTTTTGATGTAAAAAGCAATGTAGCGCTTAATTTAACTAATAACGATGAAGCAGGATTAGTTTTAATGGGTTCTGAATATGCATATGTTTGTGTTAACAAAAAAAATGAAAAACTATATGTAGAAATTAAAACAGGGCAGTTTGGTCAAAAAGAAGATATAACTTTATTTAGTGAAGAATATAATGACTTGAAAATAACGTTTAATCTTAAGTTTAAAGCGCCTGATAGCTACCAACTAGGTTTTAATGGTAAATATAATAAAAATGTTTTTAAAGCTACTCCAGGACGCTGGATAGGTTCAAAAGTCGGTATATATGCTAAAGGATTAAAAGATTCTAAAGGAAATGCTTTATTTGAAAACTTTATAGTAAGGGAAAAATAGTATGAAATATTATATAGGTATTGATATTGGTACTTCGGCTACAAAAAGCGTTTTATTTGACAATAAGGGTAATGTACAACTTTCCTATTCAAATGAGTACGAGCTATTAATTAAGCAAAATGGATATGCTGAACAAAGACCATCTGATTGGAAAAACGCCGTTTTAAGTACTTTAAAAGAAATTGGAAGAAGTATTTATGCTAAAGATGTTGTAGGAATTGGTTTATCTGGTCAAATGCATGGATTAGTGTTGCTTGATAAAGATGATAATGTTTTAAGAGATTCAATTATCTGGTGTGATAATAGAACAGCAGATGAAGCACTAGAAATAGAAGAAAGTATTGGGAAAGATAATTTAAAGAAGATAACTGGAAATTATGCTATGCCTGCGTTTACTTTAGCAAAATTACTTTGGGTAAAAAATAATGAAAAAGATATTTTTGATAAAATTGATAAAGTTATGTTACCTAAAGATTATATAAGATATGTTTTAACAAATGAATTTAAAACCGAATTTAGTGATGCATCCGGAATGCAAATGCTTGATATCAAAAATAAATGTTTTAGTATAGAAATCTTATCTAAATTTAATATAAATGTAAAAATGTTACCGAAATTAATTGAATCAGTTGAAATTAGCGGTTTCTTAACAAAAGAAGTAGAAAATATTACTGGATTAAAAAATGTTTTTGTAGTTGGTGGAGCTGGTGACCAAGCTGCTGGAGCAATAGGTAATAATATTGTTTCTAGTGGAGACATAAGTATTACGCTTGGGTCTTCAGGGGTAATATTTGGAGCAATGAATAAATATGATGAAAATACTAACGCTCAAATGTTTATGCATGCTATAAAGGATACATATCATACAATGTGTGTTACAAATGGCTGTGGATTATCTTTAAAGTGGTATAAAGATGAAATGTGTAATGAAGAAATAAAACAAGCGAGTAAAGAAAATATTGATATATATGATCTCTTGTGTTCTAATGCGAGTAGCATTAAACCTGGTAGCGATGATTTGTTTTATTTACCATATTTGATGGGTGAAAGAACTCCTCATTTAGATACAGATGCGACAGGATTGTTTTTTGGAATTAAAAAGAATACAACCAAAAATCATTTTATTAGATCATTATTAGAAGGTATAAGCTATTCAATGTTAGATTGTTTTAATACACTTGAAATACAAAAAAATCATATTTATATTTCAGGTGGTGGAGCAAAAAGTGCTTTATGGCGAGAAATAATTGCATCAATGATTAATAAGGATATTAAAAGAATTAATCAGGATGAAGGACCTGCACTAGGGGTTGCGATTCTTGCTATGGTAGCAAACAAAGAATATGCTAGTATTAATGAGGCATGTAAAAACATAATATCTATTAATGATGTTACATTACCTAATAAAGATTGGGGAAACATTTATAAAGATAGATTTAATATATATCAAGATTTATATCAAAGTAATAAATTAATATATAAGAAAATAGCTCAATTGAAAGGAAAAAAATATGAAACAGATATTTAAAATAGGAAAAATTGAATATGAGGGTAGTGATTCTAATAATATATTTGCTTTTAAGGAGTATAATGCAAATCAAATTATTTTAGGAAAACCAATGAAGGACCATTTGAAATTCGCTATGAGTTACTGGCATACATTATGTGCAGGTGGAGAGGATATGTTTGGAGAATCATCAGCAAATAGAATTTGGAATAATTACGACAATAATAAGCAAGTAGCAATTGCTAGAGTTGATGCTGGTTTTGAATTAATGAGTAAACTCGGAATTGAATATTTTTGTTTCCATGATGTAGATATGGTTCCAGAATGTGAAACTATTACAGAAACACATAAGTTGTTAGATGAGGTATCGGATTATGTTCTAGAAAAAATGAAGGAAACAGGTATAAAATGTTTATGGGGAACTGCTAATTTATTTAGTAATAAACGTTATGTTCATGGGGCATCAACAAGCTGTAATGCAGAAGTATTTGCATATGCTGCAACGCAAATAAAAAAAGCTATTGATATAACTAAAAAACTTGGTGGAGATAATTATGTTTTTTGGGGTGGGCGTGAAGGATATGAAACATTATTAAATACAAATACATCGTTAGAACTAGATAATTTTGCTAGACTTCTAAGAATGTCTGTTGATTATGCTAAAGAAATTGGTTTTGATGGACAATTTTTAATTGAGCCAAAACCAAAAGAACCGACAAAGCATCAATATGATTTTGACACTCAAACAGTTTTAGGATTTTTACGTAAATATAATCTTCAAGATTATTTTAAGATGAATATTGAAGCTAACCATGCTACATTAGCAGGACATACTTTTCAACATGAATTAAATATAGCAAGAATCAATAATGCTTTAGGAAGTATAGATGCAAATCAAGGAGATATGCTTTTAGGTTGGGATACAGACCAATTCCCAACTAATATTTATGATGCTACTATGGCAATGTATGAAGTCATTAAAAATGGCGGATTACATAAAGGTGGTTTAAATTTTGATTCAAAAGTAAGAAGAGCATCATTTGAAGATGAAGATTTATTTATCGCTTATATAGCTGGAATGGATACTTTTGCTAAAGGATTGAAAGTAGCAGCAAAATTATATGAAGACAGAGTTTTAGAAAACTTTATTGATAAACGTTATTCTTCATATAATTCTGGTATTGGTAAATTAATAGTAGAAGGAAAAGTAGGATTAAAAGAACTGACAGAATATACTTTAACTAGTAAAGAAATAAAAAATGAATCTGGTAGACAAGAACTTTTAGAAGCAATTGTTAATCAATATATTTATCGATAAAACTCGTATAATACGAGTTTTTTTTCTATTTTATGTTATAATAAATGTGGTGATAATATGAAAAAAATTAAACTATTCTATTTAGATTATTGTCCTCATTGTAAAAAAAGTATTAATGATATGAAAAATTTGATTGAAGAAAATGAGGAATTTAAAAATTTAGAGATCGAAATGATTGAAGAATCAAAAAAACCGGACATAGCAAATGCGTATGATTATTATTTTGTTCCCACTTTTTATGTAAATGATGTTAAATTGTGCGAGGGAAGATTGTCAAAAGAAGATGTTGAAAAAGTACTTTTGGAGGCGACAAAATGAGTAATGAAATAATTATATCCTATGAAGAAATAAAAGATAATCATGAAATAAAATCATATATCATGCAAGCGGATTTATCATTAAAAGCAATGGGTTATACGGAACATTCATTTGTTCATGTTACAAGATGTGCTGAAATGGTAAAAATGATTTTGACTAAATTAGAATATACAAAAAGAGAAATAAATTTAGGACAAATCGCAGCTTATATGCATGATATTGGTAATGTTGTAAATCGTGTTGACCATGCACAATCTGGTGCAGTAATGGCATTTAGGATTCTGGATAAACTGGGTATGCAAACAAAAGATATAGCATCAATAGTTACTGCTATTGGTAATCATGATGAGTCAACAGCCTTTCCAGTAAATGCGATAACTGCAGCATTAATACTAGCTGATAAGACTGATGTAAGACGTACAAGAGTAAGAAATACAGATATAACGAATTTTGGAATTCATGATAGAGTAAATTACGCAGTTGAATCAAGTGATGTTTTAATATCTGATGATAATAAATACATTTACTTAACTTTAAAAATTGATACTAATATTTGTCCAGTTTTAGAATATTTTGAAATATTTTTAAATCGAATGATGTTATGCAAAAAGGCTGCTAAACATTTAGGTTTAGAATTCAAACTAAATATAAATGGTACGGCTATAATGTAAAATAAAAAAAGAGGTTTTAGACCTCTTTTAATTTTATAATGGTGGAACTGCAGGGAATCGAACCCTGGACCCAATGATTAAGAGTCATTTGCTCTACCAGCTGAGCTACAGTTCCATTTTTGTGTTGCTTTATTATTTTACAATAATAGACATGAAAAATCAATATGTTTTAAGCATAAATAAAAGTTTATATTTTTGGGAATAATATAATATATTTAGAAAGAAGGTAAATTATGAAATATTTAATAGTTACATCACATCCGTATGATAAAAGTTTTAATGCTGCAGTGGCAAAAAATTTAGAAAGCGAAGCAAAGAAAAAGGGTTATGAAGTAGAAATACTTGAGTTGATTAAAGATAATTTTAATCCAACTATGACAAGTGAAGACTTAAGATTATTTTCTAAAGGTTTATCAAATGATCCAATGGTCCAAGTTTATCAAAAAAAGATAAAAGAAGCAGATGTTATTGTTTTCCCTTTTCCTATTTGGTGGGGAAGCATGCCAGCTATTTTAAAAGGTTTTTGCGATAAAGTACTTTTACCTGGGTTTGCTTATACATATGGTGCAAAAGGTGAAATGGTTGGGGCATTAACAAGTAAAAAGGCTATTGTTATTACTACAATGCAAATGCCAACAGAAGTGTTTAATAATTATTTTAATAATCCAGTAGACGGTGCTTTTATCAAAGATACATTACAAACATGTGGTATTGAAGTTACAGATTATGTACAAATTGATCAAATTGTTACTGGTGGAAGAGATTATACAGAGCAAAAAATGAAAGAAATAATCAATTTAATTAAATAAAAAATTAGAGGAAATATTACAAATTTCCTCTTTTTCTTCCCTTTATTTTAAGAAAATGTTAAAATAGATATTAATTTAAGGAGTAAATATGATAAATTTGAAATTAAATTATAAAACTACTTTATTTATAGGATGTGCCTTTTTTTCAATTCTAATGTTATGGCAAGTCTATAATACATACTGTCCATTATTTTTACATGATTTATTAGGAAACTATATTACAGATGAAGATAGAAGATTATATGTTATTGGGATAATAATGGCAGCAGATAATGTCTTTGCCTTGGTTTTATTACCAATCTTTGGAACATTATCTGATAAAACAAAAACAAAATTTGGAAAACGCATGCCTTATATCGTTATTGGAATGATTTTAGCTGCTTTAGTGTTTCCTTTAATAGCAGTTTTTTATGTAAAAAATAGTTTGGTTGGCGTTATTCTTATTATGGGTTTAATACTAATGATAATGCATATTTACCGAACACCAGCTGTATCACTAATGCCAGATGTTACACCAAAACCTTTAAGAAGTAAAGCCAATGGAATTATAAACTTAGTTGGTTATTTTGGTCCAATTATAGCAGGAGCAATCAAAATGTTTATTTCTTATAAAGAACATCCAATTGCCCCATTTATAATTGCTAGTATTGCAATGATTGTTGCATGTATTGTATTAGTTTTCAATATTAATGAAAATAAATTATTAGAAGAAGTTGCAGAAGATATTAGAGCTGGAGAAGAACTAAGTCAAAGTTTAGCAAAAGTCTCTGCTGATAAACCACTAAGTAAAGAAGACAAAAGAAATTTCACAGTTCTATTAATCTCTGTATTTTTATGGTTTATGTCATTTAATGCTGTTGAA
>JAVBOS010000077.1:0-9356 GCA_031550255.1 Anaeroplasmataceae bacterium
GGCACAGTTAAACTAGTATTTTCTATACTATCAAATGCCTTATTAATAAGGTGCTGTTCATTAACAAAAGTTAACAAATCAGAGACATTAGTCTCTTTTTTTATGTTCAAAATTTTATTAATATCAATATAACGTTTATTATCTTTATAATATATTAAACCTTCAAATTTATACTTTTTAAAATCAGTATCATTTAATCTGTATTTGGTATTACCATTTTCATATAAGGCATATATACCGTCATTACTACGGCATAACAAATAATCAATAGTAACATCAAATAAATCACTTAAAATCTTTAAACTGTTAGTATTAAAATCTCTGACTTCTAATTCATAATAATTAATTGATGATCCACTTGTATTTAATAAATCTCCTAGAGATCTAACACTTAAATTAAACTCTGTTCGTAATTCTTTTAATCGATTCATAAAACCACGTCCTTATATCAACATTTTATTATTATAAATCGTTAATGTCAAATAATTTTGTCAATAAAATGTTAACAAAAAACTTGACGTCAACATTAAATTGATATATAATTAAATTGTCAACAAAACCATGACAAAATAAAGAATTGTAAATATATTTTTGACGAAAGGAAAAAAACAATGAATATATCAAAAAAAGAATTGAAAAAAATTAATGAAAAAATAAATAAATTGAACGATGAAGAATTAAATGAAGAATTCATTAAGTATTTTGGAAAAGAAAAGTTCGATGAAATAGAAATGCAAGGCAAATTATTTCCCTATATGCTTTTAATTTGTAAAGATTTAGAACTAGAACTTATACCAATGTCGTATGCCATATTGTCAGTGGATTCAAGATTAGATTTAAAAAACCTAGAAATTGAAATTTCAATAGTCTATAAAGAAGATTTTATAGAATCATTAAAATGTTTAATTCATGAACTTAGGCATTATTATCAAGTAGTCACAATTAATTGTAAAAAAGAACTAACATATATAGAAAAACAGTGGAAAGATAATTTTGATAATCCCGTGGAATTATCTGGAAAAAATCTAATTGAAGAAATCACTAACTACTCATTTCAATCAATTGAAATAGACGCAACTGCTTATACACAATTAATGATGAAAAAGTTATTAAATGAAATAATAATTCATCCTAATGATTTATATCAAGGAATAATTGATTTATATATTCAAAAATATTTAAAATAATTTTCAGAGCGCCACTTTGTGTCTAAAACCTCCTTTATCATTAGAATAAAGGAGCGTGAAATATATAAATACACAAGATAAAAAAAATACAAAAAACAATGAAATCAAATTTATTGTTACTAATATCTTTACTGGAAATAAAACATTAAAGGATATGCTAATTAACTTAGCACAAACACAATTAATTAATATTGAAAAAAGTGGGGACTAATATGCAAACACAATTAACAAAATCAACAGCACTATATTGCAGACTATCAAGAGATGATGACTTTCAAGGAGATAGTGTAAGTATCACAACCCAAAAATCCATGCTATCACAATTCGCTATTCAAAATGGCTTAAATAATTTAATTTATTACGTTGATGATGGTTACTCTGGAACAAGTTTTGATAGACCTGATTTTCAAAGAATGATTAATGATATAGAAAATGGCAAAATTGGAACAGTTATAACTAAAGACCTTTCACGACTAGGACGTGATTATTTAAAATCAGGTTATTATATTGAATGTTTTTTCCCAGATAATAATGTTCGATATATTGCAATTAATGATAATGTTGATACTATGAAAGAAAACAACGAATTTACCCCATTTAAAAATATTATTAATGAATGGTATGCTAAAGATATCAGCAAAAAAATAAAATCAGCTTATCGGACAAAAGCTCTAAAGGGAGAATTTACAGGTCCTTTTGCACCATACGGATATAAGAAGGATCCTAATGATAAACACCATTTAATAATTGATGAACAAACTGCTCCAGTTGTTAGAAAAATATTTGATCTAGCTAAAAGTGGTTTAACTATTTACAAAATTTCTACAATTTTAAAACATGAAAAAATATTAAAACCTCGCGCTAAAATGATTCAAGAACATGGTAAATATATTTCTGACAATACTACAAAATATCCATATGATTGGGGGAAGCAAAGTATATTCTTTATTCTTAAAAATAGAGAGTACTTAGGACATGTTGTTTGTAATAAAAATACATCAAAGTCATTTAAAGATAGGAAACTTATAGCCATACCAGAAAATGAATGGATAGAAGTAAAAAACATGCATGAACCAATTATTGATGAGGAAACATTTGAACTTGCTCAGAAAATGACGATTATAAAAAAGAAACCTATAAAACAAACTGGTAAAGTACAAATATTTGCAGGTTTATTAAAATGTGGTACTTGTGGTAAGGCAATGAGTTATACCGTAAGAAATGAAAGGTCAGCAACCGGAAGTTATGCCTGTAATACGTATAGAAGATATGGTAAAGAATATTGTTCAATGCACTATGTAACATATGAAAATCTTTGTGATGTTGTGTTGAAAGACATTCAAAAGCATATTAAAAAAGCTAATATCAATCAAGATGAGATATTAGAGCAATTAGTTAAGACTACGGAATTTAAGAATAAGCGAGAATTAGAAAAATCAGAAAAGGAGGTACTTAAAAATGAAAAAAGGATAGTAGAGTTAGATTTGTATATTAAAAGGTTATATGAGGATAATGTTATTGGAAAGATAAGTGATTCACGCTTTATACAATTATCAAATGACTATGAGAAGGAACAACAAGAGTTAAAAGATAATATTATTAATCTTAAAAATAATATAATTGAATTTGATATCCAAAAAGATAATTCGAAAAAGTTTTTAGATGTTATTAAAAAATATACAAATATTAAAGAATTAGACGCAGCAATATTGAATGAATTAATTGATAAGATAGTTGTTCATGAGAGAACATTTATAGACGGGCAAGACCGCCATGGTTGTAGAGAAAACAAAAAATACATGTCTCAACAAATTGATATTTATTACAAATTTGTCGGAGTAATTTAAAAAGGAGTATTTTATTATATAAGTGAGTTTTAGAATAACTAATATTATCAAGCCTTGTAGATAAATAACATTACATAAAAACTAATTACCTTCTTAAATAAAAGCGTAACTAGTTTTTTATTATTAATTGTAAAATAATTAATTCTATAGTAGAATGTTTTATATGATATTTCAAAAAATAATACAAAAAAATATATTTTAAGGTAAGGGAAGTGGTAAAATGGATAATTATGACTACTTTATTGTAGAGCAAAATTCGGATGATATTTATTTTCAATTTAGAAATGAATTTTTAAGTAATCACTTTGAATCTTTTCCAATTATAATCATAAATAATTTAATATACACATTCAATTTTTCGACTTCAAAAAATTTTAATAAAGCAAAAAACATTTTAAAAAAAATTGGTGGGTATGAGTTGGATGGAGTTTTCAGATGTGTTTTTAATTCAAACGAACAATATATTAACAACTTTTATATGTTTAATAATTTATATGATTTAACAATAAATTGGAAAGGGAGTTTTTTATCTTTAAACGATAAGATGGTTGAAAAAAACAATTATAAATTTTTAAAAGGAACTTTCATTTCTGAGTATATGGAAACGATGAGAATAAGTGATTATGTTAGAAATAATTTTTGTGAAGAAGACTTGCCATATAAATACGTGTTTTATCCAAATTCTTCCGGAGCTTTTCTTGCTTTTTCAAAAGATAAAAAAGAATGGGTGCTGTGTGAGTGTGAGCGCGATGCATTTGAAAATGCAAGAAAATTATTAGACGAACAACACATGATAAATAATGGGTTTGGATTAACCAAAATATTACCATTTGATTCTAATGTAAAATTTGTAAGTGGCGTTTGTCATATATGTAATAATGCCAAGCCTACAACACAATATTGCCACAAGATGTATGGATCATTGTTTAAACAAAACTACGGGTGGTATATTGCGCAATCGTATTACAAGCTAGGTATTAATCCTATTAATATGAAAATTCTTGAAGAAACACCGCAAGAATATAAAGATTTAATTAATAAAAACGAACCTGAATTAAGAAAAATAATTTCTAGTAAAATTGAAAATGAATTTCGAAAGAAACTTGATTTTCCACAAATTGGAGAGAAATATATAGGTGAAACTCAATTATATAAAAGAGTGTGTAACATTTTTCCCGATTTTAATATTATTAAGCATTATAGGCCAAAATGGCTAAAGGGACTAGAATTAGATGTATTTATTGAAGATTTAAACGTTGCTATTGAGTTTCAAGGTCAGCAACATTATATGCCAATTAAGCTTTGGGGAGGAAAAAAAGCTCTAATAAGCCAGAAAGAAAGAGATAATCTGAAAAGAGAAATTTGCAATAAAGAGGGAATTAAACTTATTGAAATAAAATATGATGAGAGTTATGATGATGAATATTTGAAAAGAATAATATTGAATTAGAATTTTAATTGTTTTTACTAACTATATCTTGCTTCATTAAGCTTACTATGCTTTTTCTTTTAAAGTTGATAAAAATTTGATATAATAATATCATGATATATTAATAGAAATTCGATAATGGTGATTTTATGAAAGAAAAAAACAAAGGTTACTATATATACAGTATAATAGCAGTTTTAGCTGGATTCAGTTTATTTGGTTATGCTGGATATTTATTATATGATTTAATCATAAAACTTTCAGAAAAAGATTTTTCAAATAATACAGTTATTCAAGCTTTGTTTACACTTTTTATTACAGTTTTTATAGGTGGTTACTTTTCAAAAAAATTAGAGTTGAGAAATTTAAAACAAATTGAGGTATATAAAATTCGTACAGAACTATCTATCAAAATAATCGATTATGCGAGCCACTTATTTTATAATAAGAATGATGATAAAGCGAAACAGATATTATTTGCAGAACAAAAAAAAGTATTTTTATATTTTGATACCGAAACAAATAGTTTACTAGAGAATTATTTGAAAAATATAGATATAGAGAATTTTAACGAATTAATAAATGTTTTTAAGAAAAATATAAAATAATTTAAAATTACAATTGCGGTGCGTTATATCTAGAACACTCCAGTAATGTTCTCAGATAGCGACGGAAATAAGCCAAAATGGTGGCAGTGGGCTTTAAGTGGATTACAACTGGCCGGTGGAATAGCATTATGCTTTGTTCCCGGAGCACAAGGACTTGGCGTAGCATTAATTGCTTCTGGTGTTACATCCATGGCTTCTAATATAATGTCTGCAGCAGGCGTTGATGGAAAAACAGCAAGCATTATATCATCTGCACTATCTATTGCGGGTGGAATAGCGTTATGTTTTTCTCCGTTTGCAGCAGTTGGAGCAAATATGATTGGATCAGGAGTTGGAGGAATAGCTGGTGGATACATTAGTGAAGGACTCGGATTTAATTTTGAAACCGGAGCAATGATAGGAAATATTGTTGGAGGTATAGTTGGAGGAAAAGTTTACGATGGTATACATTTTTCTGCAATCGCAAAGCAAGGTATATTAATTGGAAGAGTTGAAGATGGTTTTGAGGTAGCAGCCAATGCAAGAGGCTTAGCAAGCTATAATGGTATGCCTGGTTATTCAAAAGTTGAGAAAGTTTTTGGTAGTGGAATAGCAGGGAGACTTGGATGGGCAAATAATCACCGTTATATTGCTAATGTTATGAAATATAACGGTAATATTTATAGTCTTGGTGGACAACAAATTGGTTCTTACGGTAAAGAAATTGCTTTAATTGGGAATTATGCACGTTTAATATGGGTATAAAATTGAGGAGGTATCGAATGATTTTTAAAAATATTTATGAAAAAATTCAAAATGACTTTGGATTTGTTAATAATTATGGATTTTATTATGAACATGATTTTAAGCATAGTGTTCATCCATCTGCTGTTTTTAAGAAAGGATTAATATTAATGCAAATAGGATATAATTACGAAAATCATAAAATTTTTGTTATTCTATCAGATCCTAATGAAAACAGATATCCAAATAAAGAAAATCTTGATAAAATTGCTAAACTCGATCCAGAAAGGCTTGAATTATTTAATAAAGGTATTCCTAAATTTAAAAATTTATTAGACAAGGAAATAATATTAGGAAAAAAATATGATGAACAAGTTGACTCCGTTAAATTAATAGTTTTAAATTATCTAAAATCTAATTATTTAATGTAAGAGAAAATAGTTAACCTAATTTAATAAATTCAAAATAAATAATAAGTTTTTTTGGTGTCTCGATTTAGAAATATTCGCGATGACATGGCTTTACTAATAAGTGATGTTATCGAATACTAAATCTATTAAAAACATATAATAACACAAAAATTGAAATGTTAATAAAAAGACACCAGTAACAATAAAAACGATGAATAAGCATCTTTGGTAAGTTATATCTAGAATAATCTATTAATGTACTTTGTTATTAGATTAATAATTGAAAATTAATGAGGGGGAAATATGAGAAAATATAAGAATATTGCAAGTCAACTTATTGGAATATTAGTTTTTGTTAATATAATATTTGGTGGAACTTTAATTTTAGGGATAATATATAATGATGGAGATGTTCTAGGATTAATCGTAATGTGTATCGTTTTAGTAATATCAACGGTTATGTTTGATTTAATGTATATAATAATGCAAAATCAATTTTATATTACGTATTTAGATGAAAACCAAATTACACAAAAGTTTTTTAGAAAAAGAAAGCAAATATCTTTTAATCAAGTTAAATATATTTATTTCGTTGATCAATTATTGATTCTTTCTGATAATAAGATTGATATAGAAATTTCTAAAAAGGTTACAATAAGATTAAAGAAAAACATAAAAAATGAATTAAAAAACCAAATTAATATATGGATTAATATATCAGATTTATATTTGCCAAGTCTTTTGGAAATTCATTGTAGTTTAGCTGAACGTATATTTGTTGGAAAAATTGATAAGTATATAATTAGTAAATTTGATAAATAAAATTTAATTTTAACCTCATAGTCTAAAAACTATGAGGTTTTTCTATGCTTTAAGATATATAAGTACAATTTGAAACCTATAACACAACGTTCATAAACAATAGAATTATTTCAACTAAAATGGAGATAAACTAGTAACAGGGGGGGGTGGTGTAAATTACTCCCCATTGTACCGCCGCCACCACTGATGTGATTAAAATAAAAGTGCTACAATTTAAACGTACTAGCTAATACAAAACAAAAAATAAAAGGTTGGAATTATTAAATATATGAATTCTTGATTAGTTTTGTGGGTAAAGGCAAGTGGCAGTTACTAACAGCCACTTGCCGACCACAAACACAAGAATTCAAATAACAATTTGCCAACCACGAAGGAGCGATAAAATTACAAATTTAAAAACAGGAAAACATGTAGTAATCGATTATTTCTCAGCTACATTCCCCCTATATTCAAATACAATTGAATTTGAATTAAAACTAATAGAAGATATTATTATAAATATTTGTGAATTTCTAAAACTAAATAGAAACGATTGTATCGAATCAGATTATTCAAGAAATAGGTTTAAATATGAATATATCTTAGGTGATTATATTATACTACGATTTTTAGGACCAAGACTACAATCAGGATATCCCTCATGTCAAATAGAATTAAAAGGTGAGGCATGTAAAGAATATGAAAGATTATGTCCAGAAAGAAATTGGAGTGAACTTTTAGAATATTTTACATTTAATTTACGAGCAACCCCTACAAGACTGGATATCGCAATTGATGATTATGACGGTGATGTTGTAACCTTTGATATGATAAAACAAAAACTAGAAAGTAAAATGTTTACTTCAACTATAAAGTCAAAAGTAGTCACAATCCATGGATCAATAGAAAATGGATATACATTAGAATTAGGTAAATATGGATTATCAAGAATGCTTTGTATTTACCAAAAAGATAAAGAACAGTTATCAAAGAAACAAAACATAATACAGCCATATTGGCTTCGCTTTGAAATGAGATACTTTCATAAAGTCGCATTAGATATTTGTCTAGATTTATTAGAATTAACTGATGAAGAATTAAAACTAAAATCATTTTCATTATTATACCTGCTTTTAGATATAAAAAAAGATACTGACTGTCAAATCAGTAACTTATATAGAATAGAAACAGAAAAATGGTGGAAAACATTTTTAGAAGATACTACAAAAGCGAAGCTAGAAAAAAACAATACAAAACCAAAATATCTAGATAACTATTTAATCTGGATAAAGAAAAACACTAGTTTATACTTTCTAATGATTTATATAATGTCATATAAAGAAGAATATGATTTTACCACAAAGAATTTAGAAATAGTTTTAAAATCCTTAGAAAATATTGATGACAAAAAAATAAAGAAATTAAATAGATATCTAAAAGAATATCATTTTCCTAAAATGGAATACAAAGATTTAGTATTAGTAAAAGAAGAGTTAAAAGAAAAGCTCAAAAAAAGAGAGTTACCATTTTAATAATTAAAAAAGCACCCAAATTAAGAAGTGCTTAGATTGAATAAATAATAGGTTTTAAAGTGTCTAAAGATGTATTGTCTTTAATAATCCTTTTGTAGTTTATAACTTCAATAAGATTATTAGAAGCCAAATTGTTATATTGTTCAATAGATAAAGCTATTTTCTTATCAGTGTAATAAGCATATAAACCAAAATTGGATTCCTGCATAATAAATTCAAACGAGCAATCTAAAACTTCACACAAAAATCTAACTAATTCAGTTGGAAGGCCACGTTTACCATTTTCATATTTAGATATGGTACTTGGATTCATATAAACAAGACTACCTAAATCACGAACAGTATATTTAAAATTTTCTCTTGCGAAACGTAAATTTGAATAAGTCATAAATTCCATAAATATCACCACATAAAAATAATATCACTTTATGGCCAAAAAGTACATAAAAACAAACAAAGGTCTTGTGTACATTTTGGACTTATGATATAATGTGTACATAATGGACACAAAAGGAAGGCGATGAACAATTGAATTATTAAAAGTATATCAAGAAGCAATAAAAATAATTGAAGAGAAAAAAGTAATTACCGAAAGTATAAAACAAAGACTAATATTATTAGGATTTGTAGAAACAAAAATAGGAAGTAAAAATATTCATGAAATCACATCAAAACAAGTAAAGACAGAATTTTTTGGTTATGATATCGCCATAGGATTAGCATCTAAATCAATTAGTTACGGTGATGGCTATTTATATAAAGCCATGACATATAAAAGAAAATAAGTATATTAATAAAAGGCAAGGATTAAAGATAATT
>JAVBOS010000022.1:0-7442 GCA_031550255.1 Anaeroplasmataceae bacterium
AGTTGAATACATTCAAAAACCAATAATAGTTTAAATAGTATTAATTAGATTTAATACACATATTGAACTTAGGTGATATCGAAGTGAACTAGAACAACTTGTAAAAGAAAAAACGGCAGAACTTATCGCCAAAAATGATGAACTTATTAAAAGTTATGAACGTTTGAAAAAAAGAGATGCTGCGATTACAACATTACTTGCAAGAACAACAGATTTTAGAGATAAAATAACAGGTGGACATGTTATTAGGACTACAGGATATGTTAAAATAATGGTAGAAGAATTAATGAAAAATCCAATTGAAGGTTATATGGTTGATGAGTCAACAGCAGAATCAATTATTACATCAGCAAAACTACATGATATTGGTAAGATAGCTATACCTGATAGTATATTAACTAAGAAATCACGCTTAAGCGATGAAGAATTTGACATGATGAAAAAACACACTATTTTTGGACTTGAAATCTTAGAAAACGGTCTAATTGATTTTGAAGATAGAAACTTCTTAAAAATAGCAAAAGAAATGATTTTAGAGCACCATGAAAAATGGAATGGTAAAGGTATCCTTTTGGTCTTAAGGCAGATGAAATATCTATTTCAGCAAGAATTATGAGTATTGCGGATGTATATGATGCACTAAGTTCACAAAGAAGTTATAAAGATGCTATGAGTCATGAGGAATCATTGAAGATAATTACAGATGAAAGTGCAATTAGCTTTGATCCAGTTTTAGTTAAAGTATTAATGAAAATACAAGATAGTTTTAAAGAATATCATTCGAAAGCACATCAAAAAGTAAATGAGTAATTTTAATTGGATATATTACTAAAAAATATTGAAAAAATTCATACTACAAAATTAGGTATATTAAGAATTAAAAAGAATTTAAATCTAAATGACGATGTCGTTTCATTTTGTAAAAAATAGTTCTAGATAAAAAAAGTTTAATATCTAAGCGTGGTAAAAATTATTATATAATAAAAGATAATTATATAATAACAATTAATGCAGGGAGTTTTACAATTAACACTGCACACTTAAAAGGAGAAAACAAATGAATCTTAATGATATAAAAGATTTAATACCAAATGCTACTGCTGGTTATTTTGCAACTACAGATGAATTTAATAATCCAGATGTAAGAGGATGGTCTATTCAAGCAATAGAAGATGATAAAGTATATTTTATAACTTCAAATAAAAAGAAAGTTTATAATCAAATACAAAGAAATCCAAATGTAGCATTTTTATGTAATGCTAATGGATATAGCTTTAGAGTTTATGGTAAGGTTCACAATATAAGTGATTTAGAAGTAATTAATAGATTACATCAAAATGCTGCAATAAATGTAAAAAACACATATCCAACAATTGATTCTAATGGATTTACAGTAATTTGTATGGAGCATGGAAAAATTGCATGTTCAAAAGGATTTGCTCCTGCGGAAATTATTTTATTTTAAAAGCACTTCGGTGCTTTTTTATATAATGGGTATTATAAATATTTATTAAATGAATATTAAAAGGATTTGACAATTAGATAGTGTAATGGTAAATTTTAAATATGAGGTGATTTAATGAAAATAACATATATTGAACATTCATGTTTTATATTGGAATTTAGTGAAGATATAATACTTATTGATCCATTTTCAAAGAATATAAAAAATTTTAATTTTTTTATTAACTCAGATAAAAATAAATATATATTAATAACTCATGGTCATTCAGATCACTTAGATTCATTATATAGTATTTATAAAGAAAATATAAAAGTCGTGGCAAACTTTGAAATATGTAATTTTTTAAATTCAATAAATATTAAAAATACAGTAGGAATGAATTATGGTGGAAGCTATAATATTAATGAACAAATAAAAATTTCAATGGTAAATGCTCAACATAGTAGTAGTATTGTATATAACAATCAAACGCTATATGGTGGAAATGCTTGTGGATATATAATAACTACTAATTCAAATGTTCTATATCATGCTGGTGATACATCTGCATTTTTAGATATGAAGCTAATAAATGAGTTATATAAACCAGATATTGGATTATTACCCGCTGGTGGTAGATATACAATGGATTTAAATGAAGTCGCGTTTGTTTGTAATAATTATTTTGATTTTAAATATATTATTCCAATTCATTATGATACTTTTAAAACTATAAAAGTCGATATTGATAGATTAATTGATTTATTAAATAGACCTAATAATCTGTATATTTTAAAATGTAATCAGTCCATTGAAATATAAAAAAAAGACCTTACACATTTGGCCTTTTTTATACTTTACTAATACCATAGAAAAGCATTTTTATTATTAAATCGGCCATAAAATCGCATGTTTCTTCTGTATCACTTTGTAACCATTTTTGAATTACACTTACACAGCCATTTATACCATATATTTTTATATAATGTTTTGTACTTAAATCAAGATTGTTAGAACTTTGAATAATATCAATTTGTTCAAGATTCATTAATCTTTCAAATAAACTATTGTTAGAATTATCGCTTAATAAAGCAATAAAAAGTTTTTTATTACTCTTTAAATATTGCAAAATCATAGTAAATAATGATTTGGAAATTGGATTATATATATTTACGTTAGAAGCAGTTAAATAATTATTTAAATCAAAGATAACTTCATTAATAATTTGATTAAATAAATCATATGTATCATTATAGTGTAAATAAAAAGTTGAACGATTAATTCCAGCAACTTCACAAATACCTCTTACGGATATTTTTGACAAATGTTCTTTTTGCAATAATTCAATTAAAGAATTTTTTAATAAAGTCTGAGTTAGTTTAACTCGTTGGTCAATTTTTTCCATAACTTCTCCTTTAAATAGACACAATAAAAAAAAGTGTCTTTTTCTTAACCAAATTATACTACATTGTTGGTTGTAAAACAACACTGTGTCTATTATAATATTTATGAAGGATTTGATAATATGAAAGATAATTTTTTACAAATAAAAAATATTGTTAAAAAATATAAGGTAGGAGAAACAGAAATTAATGCTGTAAATGGGATGACTTTTAAAGTTAACGAAGGTGAATTTGTTGTGATATTAGGTCCAAGTGGTAGTGGAAAGACTACTCTTTTAAATCTACTAGGAGGAATGGATGATATTACTTCAGGAGATATAATTATTGATAACAAAAGTTTAAAAGGATTAAAGGAAAAAGAATTAACAAAATATAGACGTAGTGATGTTGGATTTGTATTTCAATTTTATAATTTAATGCCTAATTTAACCGCTTTGGAAAATGTTGAATTAGCAGTTGAAATATGTAAAGATGCGATTGAGCCAAAAGAAGCTTTAGAAAAAGTTGGATTATCACATCGATTAAATAACTTTCCAGCCCAGTTATCCGGTGGAGAACAGCAAAGAGTAAGTATAGCAAGAGCGTTAGCAAAAAATCCAAAAATATTATTATGTGATGAACCAACAGGAGCGTTAGATTATGTAACAGGGAAATTAGTTTTAAAGCTTTTATATGATACATGTAAAAAAGAAAAGAAAACTGTTATTTTAGTTACACATAATAGTGCTTTAAAATATATGGCAGATAGAATTATTCAAGTCAAAAGTGGTAAAGTAGAAAAGATATTAATTAATCAATCACCAAAACCAATTGAGGAGATTGAATGGTAATGAAAGCATATTTGAAAACATTACTTAGATTATTTAAAAGTAATAGAAGTCGTTTTATTACTACAATAATTATTGTTTTAATAGGTGTTACATTTTTCACTGCCATAGGAACAGTTAGTCCTAGATTAAGGGATTCTGGAAATAGGTATTATGTTGATAATAATATTTCTGACATTATTGTTAAAAACAAAACTCTTTATGGATTTTTACAAGAAGAAATAAAAGAAATAAATAATATTGAATATATAAAAGATGTAATTTCATTTACAACTTTTGATCAAAAAGTAGAAGATGATTATATTAGAGTATACTATTTACCACTAAGTGATTTAAAACAAAATATTCTTACTTTAAAAGAAGGATACTATCCAACTAAAGGTGATGAGATTTTAGTTGAAAGAAGAATTTCTGGAACAAAAAGACACAATATAGGTGACATAATAAGATACAATAATCAAGATTTAAAAGTTGTTGGTATAGTCATTAATCCATTGATTATGTCAAATGATGGAGAGCCATCAATTTTAAATACAGATAAAAATCTTAGAGATATTTACTATTTTGACAACCAATATTATAAGGATTTAGTACCAGTGACAGATTTATATTTGAAAACAGAAAATACTATTAAAGTAGATATTTTTTCAAAAGATTATCGCAGCTTTAATGATAATCTAGCTAAGAAAATAGAAGATTTATCAAGTGAGAATATAGCATTAACCTTAGAAGATAATGTTGGAGTAAGATATTTGGAAGCTAATGCTGATAAATTGAAAGTTATAAGTTATTTGTTTCCAGTATTTTTTATTGTTGTAGTTGTACTTGTGGTATTAACAACAATGACTAGATTTGTTGATGAAGAAAGATCATTAATTGGTTGTTTAAAAACATTAGGCTACAGTAACTTTGCAATTTCAACTAGATACATTTTATTTGCAATTTTAGGATGTTTAATCGGTAGCGTAGGTGGAGTTTTATTAGGGTCAACAATTACATCTGATTTGATTTTTAATGCCTTTAAGGTAAGATTTAGTATCCCAACATATAACGTGTTATATATGACATTTGGAATTATAGGAGCTATAATACTTTCTTTTATTGTTATATCCGTTACGGTTTTCTCTTCATTAAAAACATTGAAAGAAAAACCATCTTCACTTTTACGTTATAAAGCTCCTAGAAGTGGAAAAAAAATATTATTAGAATATATACCCTTAATTTGGAAAAGGTTAAAATTTAAATATAAATCAACATTTAGAAATATATTTAGATATAAAAGACATTTTTTTATGACTGTAACATGCGTTGCCGGAGCGACAGCTTTAATATTTGCCGGTTTTGGGTTATATCAAAATACAGTTGCTTTAAAAGGAAATAATGGAAGTGTAAGTAGTATGTTTGAAACTCTATCTATGATTTCACAAGTTATTATTTATTTTGCAATTGTTTTAGAAGTATTAGTTATATTTAATTTAACGAATATTAATATAAGTGAAAGAAATCGAGAAATTGCTACCTTAAAAGTATTAGGATATAAAAATAATGAAGTTTCAGGATACATTTTTAGAGAAGTATTTATATTATCATTAATAGGTATATTAATTGGATTACCATTAGGATATTATTTTGTTAATGTAGTATTAGAATATGTTGAATTTGGAGAAGTAGGAAATATTACATACATTTCATGGCTTTCTACTTTCGCAATTTCAGTTCTAGCTTCCCTTTTAGTAAATCTTCTTTTATACAGAAAGATAGTAAAAGTTGATATGAATGCATCTTTAAAAACTATTGAGTAATTGAAAGTTAATTCATAAAGAATTAACTTTTACTTTTTGTTAATATCTATAAAATTAATTAATAGTTATAAAAAAGAAACAAATAAGGTATAATTAATATACAAATAAATCAATAGAGGATTATATGAATAAAATAGCAAAAAAAATTATTACATTTTCAAACATGGAAAAATCAACAAGAGTCAATTATTTTAATACAATTACATACATATATAAATTTGGATATACAATTGTTCTTCTAGTAATGGCTATTATATTCTATACACCTTTTTATTTAATATCAGCTATTTATAGTTTTGGTATAGGGGTTTCAAGGATAATTTATTCACGAAATTTTAGAAATAATGATCAAAAAACATTTTTAAAGATGTCTATTGTTTTATTAATTTCCAACCTCTTTTATTTAATAAATATGATAACTTTATTTTTTACAAAAACAGAACCATATTATCACCTAATTCCAGCAATAGCTATTGCTGCTGTAACTTTCTTTAATTTAACGATAGCAGTTATACAGTTAATAAAATCATTTGGAGAAAATAACGTTTTATTAATCGGACAAAGATGTATATTAATATGTTCTGCGTTAGTTGGTTTAATCATTACCCAAACAGCGTTATTAGCATCTATGAATCAAGGCGATAACATGAGCATTTATAATGCAATGGCAGGTACTTTGGTTGGTTTAATAAATGTTATTATTTCTTGTGTTATGATATATTTTTATATTAATAAATTCAAAAAAGCTTAATAATATGGGCTTTTTTTTGTTTTGCAAACCATTTGGTTACATAATGATTAATTCAGTTGGCTGAAAGTAAACTAAAAAAAAGCGATAATGTAGTTGTCAAAAATAGGAGGACAACAACATGGAAAATAAAGAAATTAAAATTGTAAAGAAAGGTAATGATTTTGTAACATATGACTACATAACAATAGAAGTAGATAATACAAAAATATCATTATATGTAGACACGTATGAAAATCTTGGTTGGGAATTAACAAATACAGTAAGTAGATTATTTAATACGGAACTAGCTTTTAAGAGAAATAGAAAAGTTACAAATAAAAAAGAATTATTAAAGCTTCAAAGAAATATTGAAGAATCACTTTATAATATTGCTAGATTAGAAAATAGCAAAATAAATAAGGTGATGATAAGTGCTTTAGTATTAGGAATACCCGCATCACTTGTTATGGGTGGTGGAATGGCTTTAATTATGACACAACCTGATAATGTTAAAGCATTTATAGTAGGACTTGCTTTAGGGGTAGTAGGACTAGTAACTTGTATATTTAATCCAATTATTTACAATAAAAAAGTTGCAAGAAACATAAGAAGAGTAAATCCATTAATTGAAGAAGAATATGACAAAATAGCATCAGTAGCAGAACAAGTTCAAGAATTATTATAATGGATATTTCTTACAATAATTTTGTAAAAAAGGAAACAAAACAAGGTGGTAATAAGATGATTATCGCCTTGTTCATCACATTATTTGGTTTTGCTATTATGCATGGCATATTTGGTTTATTTAATGGTATTTATTCAACTTCTTCGGCATTATTAATGATTTTGGAAAATATGTTTTCCTTACTTATTGTTTTACTTGTTTCAATGATTTCAAAATACACAAAAGTAAAAATATCGAATACTTTACTAATTTCATTAATGTTATTTTTATTTTCAAGTACATTTTTAGGAGAAACCCTAGAATTTTATTATAAGGTTTCTTGGTGGGATAAAATGTTACATACATTATCAGGATTTGGTATAACATTGGTAGCTTATAGTTTTTTAAAGGCTTTATTTATAAAAAAGGGAATTAAAAATTTAACATCGTTTATTTTGATAATATCCGTTATGTTTTCTTTAAGTATGGCGGTTATTTGGGAATTATACGAATATACAGCAGATACTTTTTTCGGGACAAATATGCAAAAATTTATACCTGAAAATGATTTA
>JAVBOS010000193.1:0-6146 GCA_031550255.1 Anaeroplasmataceae bacterium
CTCCTAAACCGATTAAAAGTGGTGTTTTATTTTTTGCAAAAAAAATTTTATTATTATCTTTTTTATCAACAACTAAAAAAGAAAATGAACCACTTAAAATTTTTAAAATTCTTTCTATAGCAGTCAAGTGGTCACAGTCTTTTAAAAACAATTCCAGTAAATAGGGAATTAATTCTGTATCAGTCTCACTATTAAAATCTTTATTTTTAAAATAAATTTCCTTCAACTCAGCAAAATTATCAATTACCCCATTATGAATAACAATAACTCTTTCTCCACAATGCGGATGACAATTAATCTCATTTACTTTACCATTTGTTGCCCACCTAGTATGACCAATTGCAACGCAAGTATTTTCTACTTGGATCATTTCCTTTAATTTAACAATTTTTCCCACACTTTTTATTATCTTATAATCATTATTTTTTAAATAAGCAATTCCCGCCGAATCATATCCTCTATATTCAAGTTTACTAAGCTTTTCAACAAGTTTTAAAGTACTACCATCATTATCAATAAAACCAACAATTCCACACATATTATCACCATGTTAATATATATGCTTGCAATTATAAAAAAAGAAACTAAAAAGTTTCTATTTTTCAAATATTAAATTCACCAATGTTTGTTTTATCTTATATTCATTACATAATTTTAAAATATTTTGTTTAATATTATCATCATTTTTATCATTTGCTAAAACACCTTTTATTAAGATATTTTTAGGTGAGTGTTCAATATCTATAAATTCCATAATATTAACGTTATATCCACAATATTCTAAAATATTTCCTCTTATTGAATCAGTTAATAATGCTGAAAATCTTTCTTTAACTAACCCATATTTATTCATTAATTCTAAACTGCTTTTAGTCAATTGAGAATTAACTTCATGTTGGCAACATGGAACACTAAATATATACTTAGTTTCCAATTTAATTGCATGATATAAAGCATAATCTGTCGCTGTGTCACAAGCATGTAAAGTAATAATCATATCAATCTTTTCTTTAGGTTGATATAAAGATATATCACCAAGCTCAAATGATAAGTTTTCATATTTATATTTATCTCTTATACTATTACATTTTTCAATAACATCTTTTTTTAAATCTAACCCAATAATTTTTGCTTCAATCTTTTTTACAAAATTTAAATAATAATATAATATAAAAGTTAAGTAACTTTTTCCACAACCAAAATCAATTATATTTATTTTTTTCTCATCTTTTATAGTATCATCAATAATTTCAAGGTATTTATTAATTTGTTTATATTTATCATAATATTTCTTTACAACACTTCCATCTGGTAACATTACACCTAAATCAACAAGTGGTAAAACAACTGTTCCTTCTTTTAACAAATAATTTTTTTCTTTATTATGTGATAAATCTTCTTTTATAACTTCCTTATTTTTATATTTGTTATTTAATAATTTTCCTTTAGAAGTAACTTTATAATCATATGTAAATTCTTTTGAACATAATGATGCTTGATTAAAATATTCTTTAAGTATTTGTTCACATTTTTGAAACAAATCACTGCTTTTTATATTTTCATGAAAGACTTGAGTTTTAGTAAAAAAGGAAAATTGATAGACAATTTCTTCTTTTATAACTATTCTTTTAAAATTACTTTTTTCATATTTTGAATCACTTTTTTTAGCAGAAAAACTACCCTTTAGTATTTCTTCTTTTATATTTGAAAACATCTAATCACTCCTAAAAAAACAGGTTACCATTAATGATAACCTAATTTTACCTATTCTACTATAACAGCATCTTCAACAAATGATATTACTGAATTTACTGCCGAATTACATAAAGCTTTTGAACTATAAACTTCTCCAACAACCAATAATCGACCATGTTTAGAATATAGTTTATACTGAAATTTATTGTTTTTATCCTTTGAAATATAAAATTTACCAGTCTTTGCAGTTTCTTTAAAGGCATCGATTCCATTTAAACAACCACTCTTAGTTGTATAATCTGATGATGTTGCTAATATTTCACCATTAGAAGCTTTTAGTTGCCAAGTGTATTCTTTATCTTCTTCAATAATAACTTCGAACTTTCCGCCATGTTTTTTTGATGTTGTTTCGATTTTAGCTTCTTCTAAACTAGCATCTTTTTCATCTGCCGGTAATTGTTCAATACTAACAACTTCTGAATTAATCGCAAATTTTTTAAAAGATTCCATCGCGCTAATAGCTCTTTTTTCTGATGCATAGTTTGCCCCAACAGCCAAAACTCGGTAATTGTTTGCTAAAAGTGTAAATTTATACAAGCCATGTTTATCACAAATAATTTGTGTAACTCCATTTTCAACTGTCTTTTTTACAGTTTCAATACTTTGCTTTGCACCATCTAAGGTTGTATACATTTCACTTACTGTAAGTACTTCACCATTTGAGGCTTTTAATCGATATCTAAAATAATTACCTTCAGGAAATATTTCAAATTTTCCTTTATACTCTCTATGTACTTTACTTTCAACTTCTTTTTTTAAAGTTGTAGGTTTAATTATTTTTTTTTTTGAGATTCACCAACAAGTGATTCTTGTTTTACTTTATTTTCTTCTTGACGCTTTCTGAAAGCTTCTCTTTCAGCTTCATTTTTAACTCTACCGATTTGTATACTTACAAAATAAACTATAATTCCAATAACAATTGCTGCTGCAATTAAACTAAAGAAAACTATATCTACATTTGCCATTAAAACTAAATTCATAAAAAAACATCCTTTCGTTTTTTAGATATATCTATTATAAACTAAAATAAGAGTTTTTACAACAAAACAACCTAAATTTGCCTATAAAAAGAAAAAATGCTGACTATTTGCCAGCTAGAGAAAGAAAAGGATTATTTTCATATATTCAAATCAATAAAGGTAATGATTTAAATATGTTATAATTTTATTACAATATCTTGGTATATACAACATATTTTTTTATGAAAACGTAATCACAAATATATGAAAACGTAATCACGATTTTTAACACTTTTTTTAAATTTACATATACTAAAAATGGTGATACTTTTGGATATTAATTTATTTGCTTTAACTCTAGTACTTTTTATTTTACTAGTCGCTATCATAAAGGTTCCAAATAATAACCACATACCCCAAAAATAAAAATGATAGGAAAGATTTCCTATCATTTTTTTTAATTTTCTGAAAATTGACTATTATATAAATCACAATAGAATCCATTTTGTTTAATTAATTCATCATGATTTCCTTTTTCAATAATATTACCATTTTTCATAACTAAAATAACATCAGCATTTTTAATAGTTGATAATCTATGAGCAATTACAAAACTCGTTCTACCCTTCATTAATTCATCCATAGCTTTTTGAATTAATACTTCTGTACGCGTATCAACACTTGAGGTAGCTTCATCAAGAATCAACATAGGAGCATTTTGTATCATAGCTCTTGCTATTGTCATTAATTGTTTTTGTCCTTGTGAAATGTTTGCATTTTCTTCTAACATGTAATTAAAACCATCTGGTAATGATTTAATAAAGTGGTCAACATGACATGCTTTACAAGCTTCTATTACTTCTTCTTTAGTCGCATTTTTATTACCATATCGTAAATTATCTAAAATAGTTCCTTCATATAGCCAAGTATCTTGTAATACCATTCCAAATAATCCAGCCACATTTTCTCTTGACATATCCGTCGAAGGAATATTATCAATTAAAATAGTTCCACTATTTACCTCATAAAATCTCATTAATAAGTTTACAATCGTTGTCTTTCCAGCTCCTGTAGGTCCGACAATGGCAACTTTTTGTCCTGGTTTAACTAGACAATTAAAATCAAAGATAATTTGTTTATCTGGATTATAACCAAAGTTAACATCTTTAAACTCAACATATCCTTTAACATCTTCTTTATTTAACACAACACTTGGTTTTTCAGAAGGCATTTCTTGTTCAGCTAAGAATTCAAATACTCTTTCACTTGCAGCAGCACATGATTGTAAAATATTTGTAATTTGAGCAATTTGTTGTAAAGGTTGATTAAATTGTCTTGTATATTGAATAAAACCTTGTAAGTCTCCAATCATTAAACGTGATCCTGCAGTAAAAAATTTAAATCCATCTTTCCAAAAATCAAGTCTAATTTTTCTATTAGTTGTTCCAACTGCTAAACTACCACCAAAAATACATACAGCTATATAACTTAGATTTCCAATAAATCCCATTATAGGCATCATCATTCCTGATAAAAATTGACTTTTCCAAGCGCTCTTTTTTAGATTAGCATTATATTCTTCAAATTTTTCTAAATTTTCGCTTTCTTGATTAAATACTTTTATTATTGTATGTCCAGAATACGATTCTTCAATATGTCCATTTAATTGTCCTAAAACAGATTGTTGTGCTCTAAATTGTTTTTGAGAGAATTTAACAATAAACATCATACAAATCATGCTTACAGGAATTGTTATAAATGCAATAGCTGTTAATTGGACTGAAATAGAGATCATCATAACAATAACCCCAACTAGCATTGTAATAGAAGAAATTATTTGTGTTAAACTTTGATTTAAGTTTTGACTGATATTATCAACATCATTACTTACTCTACTCAAAACATCTCCATAACTTCTTGAGTCAAAATATTTTAAAGGTAATTTATTTATTTTTTCAGAAATTTCACTTCTTAACTTATTAGCTATTTTTTGACTTACACCTGTCATTAAAAATCCACATAAATAACTTAAAATAATGCTTGTTAAATATAATCCAATTAAAGTAAATCCAATATTTCTAATTTGGTCTAATGGAATACTTTCTCCTTGCATAATTGCTATTTGACATAGCGTAGTAATTTCCCCTAATTTTTTCGGTCCTTTTAAAGAACAAATGCATCCAATAACACTACATAATAATGCAAAAACAACAATAACTAAATGTGGTTCAAGGTATCCAATTAACTTACCCATTGATTGTTTGAAATTCTTAGCTTTTTGAGAACCTGGTCTCATAGGTCCACCTGGTCTATTCATTTGCTAATTCCTCCTTAGATAATTGTGAATAAGCAATTTCTTGATATACCTCACAACTATTTAATAATTCTTTATGTGTACCCATACCAACAATTTTACCTTGTTCTAAAACAATAATTTTATCAGCTTCTAAAATAGTTCCAATTCTTTGAGCAACAATTAACTTTGTTGCATCTTTAGTTTTTTCCTTTAAAGCCTCTCTTAACAACTTATCTGTCTTAAAGTCTAAAGCACTAAATGAATCATCAAAGATATATATTTCTGGCTTTTTAATAACAGCTCTCGCAATACTTAGTCTTTGTTTTTGTCCACCACTAACATTTGTTCCACCTTGACTTATAGGATTTTGTAACCCTAAATCCAGTTTAGAAACGAATTCTTTAGCTTGCGATATTTCTAATGCATAATCAAAATCTTCTTGATTAGCTTTACTTAATCCGAATCTTAAATTAGATTCAATAGTTCCTGTAAATAAAACACCTTTTTGCGGAACGTATCCAATTTTATCTCTTAATTTATTTTGTTTATAATTTTTTACATCTACTCCATCAACTAGAATTTTTCCTTTTGTAACATCAAAAAATCTAGGAACTAAATTAATTAGTGTTGATTTAACACTACCTGTAGATCCAATAAATGCAACTGTTTGACCTTTATTAACTTTAAAACTAATATCTTCTAAGACATGCTCAGAAGCATCAGGATAAGTAAAATAAACATTTTGAAATTCAATTGTTCCTTTTATATCTTCACTTGGGATAACTTCTTTAATCGGATCAATAACTTTTGTCTTTTTTTCTAACACTTCATTAATACGATTCCCAGAAACAATACCTCTAGGTAGCATTATTGAAATCATCGTTAAAGACATAAATGAAAAGACTATCATCATTGAAGATTGTTGGAAAGCAAAAACATCTGGAAGAAATAATTTACCTTCATTAACAACATAAGCCCCAAGCCAAACAATACCTAAAGATACACCATTCATAACTAACATCATTCCCGGATACATTAAAGACATTACTCGATTAACAAATTTATTATTTTGTGTAATTTTATCATTTATTTCAGCAAACTTTTCTTTTTCAATATCTTGAGCGTTATTAGCCCTA
>JAVBOS010000101.1:0-7333 GCA_031550255.1 Anaeroplasmataceae bacterium
TGAAAGAATTCTTTCTGATGTTGATGAAGAAATGTCAATTGGAGATTATGTATTAACTGGTGGAGAAATACCAGCAATGGTAATAAGTGACAGTGTCATTAGGTTGTTAGATGGAGTAATTTTTGAAGACAGTTATGGTGATGATTCTTTTTCTACGGGATTACTGGAATATCCTCAATATACTAGACCAGCTAATTTTAATGGAAAAAGTGTTCCAGAGGTTTTAATTAATGGAAATCATAAACTTATTAAAGAATTTAGAATGAAAGAAAGTTTAAGAAAAACATATTTAAGAAGACCGGATTTATTAAAAAATTATAGTTTTACTAAAGAAGAATAAAAACTTTTTAAAGAAGTTTTAAAGGAAGAACAAAAATGAAAAAAATAATATTTTTTTTATGTGTTATTACTTTATTTTTAAGTGGATGTAAAGTAAAGTTTAATGATCCAAAATGTGAGCTAATTGATACAGTTGAAAAATATAATCAATTAGTTAAAGATGGAGCTAAAACAGAATTTAAAAATTATAAGTTCATTGATTTAAGATCACGTACACAATATCAAATAGAATATATCTCTAACTTTCATTATAAAAATAATGTAGAGTATAAAAACTTAGATGATTTAGAAAAAATAATTCAAATAATTGAAAAAGATAATAAAGCAAAATATGATCTACCAGTTATCTTAATTGATAGTGGTGATGAAGGAGATAATGCTTCAGATGAAGTATATGCATTATTAATTGAAAAAGGATATAAGAATGTTAAAAATGTTGTGGTAGGTTTTATAGGATTAAAAAATGGATATCAAATTGGATTTCCTTATAATGTTAAAGATGGTAGCGACTGTGGTTGCGAATAGAGGATAATTTATGAGTAAAAAAGCAGGAATTTTATTGCATATTTCATCATTGCCAAATGAGTATGGAATTGGAACATTTGGTAAGAGTGCTTATCAATTTGTTGATTTTTTAGAAGCTACAAAGCAAAGTTATTGGCAGGTTTTACCAATGGGACCAACATCTTATGGAGATTCACCATATCAGGCTGTTTCGGTTTTTGCGTATAATCAATATTTTATTGATTTTGATTTACTTAAAGAAGATGGTTTGTTAAAAGAATCGGATTATATAGATGTTGATTTTGGAAATAACCAGTTAGATATTGATTATGCAAAATTATTTAATAATAAAAATCATATACTGAAATTGGCTTATAAAAATCATCAAAAATTTAGTAAAGAATTTAATGATTTTAAAGAAAAAAATAATTTTTGGTTAAATGATTATGCAACTTTTTTAGTTTTAAAAGAAGAGTTTAATTTTATGGCATGGAATACATGGCCAATTGAATTTAAAATTAGAGAGCCCAAAATAATTGATGATTTTCAAAAAGATAATTTTGAAATAATTGATATTATTAAATTTATTCAGTTTTTATTTTATAGACAATGGGAAAAATTAAGAGATTACGCTAACAAGAAAAATATTGAAATTATTGGCGACATGCCGATATATGTTGCCTATGACTCATCAGATGTTTGGAGTAATCCAGAGATGTTTTATTTAAATGAAAAATTAGCTCCTATAGAAGTAGCTGGTTGTCCGCCTGATGCATTTTCTGAAGATGGTCAATTATGGGGCAATCCTTTATATAATTGGGATTATATGAAAAATAGTAAATATTCTTGGTGGGTTAAAAGAATTGAAAAGGCCTTTGAAATATATGATGTTGTAAGAATCGATCATTTTAGAGGATTTGCTGGTTATTTTGCTATACCATTTGGTGATAAAACAGCAAGAAATGGTAGCTGGAGAAAAGGTCCTGGTTATGATTTATTCAAAACAATAAATGAAGAATTAAACAATCCAAAAATTATTGCTGAAAATTTAGGTTTCTTAGATGATGAAGTTCTTAAATTATTAAATGATTGTAAATATCCAGGAATGCATATTTTGCAATTTGAATTTGGAAATATGAATGACTATATACCGATAAAGGATGATTTTAATTCCAATAATATCATTTATTCTGGAACACATGATAATCAAATGTTAGCCTCTTGGTATCTTGAGCTAGATGATAATGCTAAAAAAACTGTGGATGAAATTGCTAATATTAAATCTTTAAAGGAAGTAAATCAAAAGTTGATTGAACTTTGCATGTCAAAAAGTCCTGATTTATGTATTATACCTATTCAAGATTATTTAGAACTTAATGATGAAACTGGACGAATGAATACTCCATCTACAACTGGTAAAAATTGGCGTTACAGAATGAGCAAAAAAGATATTACAAAAAAATTAATTGATAAAATATCGAAAATAACAATAAAATATAATCGTTTTTAGAAAAAATTATTGAATTGTTAATTTCATTATGTTATAATAATAAGGCTGTAAGAACAGCAAAGCACATTGTTCCGCTAGCTAGATATGCTATGAACTTTGGAAGTCAGGAGAGTGAATAAGATGTCAAAATTAAAAGGTCAAGCTTTAATTAATGAAATTACTGCACAATACATGAAAAATGTAGTTGAATTCCGTCCAGGAGATACTGTTAAAGTATATGTTAAAATCGTGGAAGGTGACCGTCACCGTATTCAATTATTTGAAGGTTTAGTAATTAAACGTCAAGGTGGAGGAATCAGCGAAACTTTTACAGTGCGTAAAATATCTTATGGAATTGGTGTAGAACGTACGTTCCCAGTAAATTCACCAAATATCGATAAGTTAGAAGTAGTTAAAAAAGGTAAAGTTCGTAGAGCTAAGTTAAACTATATCAGAACATTATCAGCAAAAGACGCTCGTATCAAAGAACGCAGATAATATTAAGTCTAGTCATAATTTGACTAGACTTTTTATTTATATTAAGAATTTATTTATTGGTTATTAACTTTTCTAGTTTTTAAAATAAATTTTTTTCATATTTATTTAATTATTTTATCTTTAAAATTTAATAATTCATCTGTGTCTAGTTTCGAAAACTGATCATAAATAAAAAAAGTTTGTTAAGATAAAAACCTTTTACCACACTTCACAAACTATAATTTAATTAATACAAATTACCATAACTATCACAACTTATACTAATGTTAATGTCAACATTTTGCACAGTAATGAATAGTACCTTTGATTTGTAATTTCCATATCCATAAGCAGTATCACCAAAATAGCTTGTCTCTCCATCACTAAATTTCCAAAATGTATTATTAATATATTGGGAATAAGTAGAATAATAACAATTACTTGATTCACCAGTAATAACTGTAAAATAACCAGTTAAAGTATATTACCTAAAGTAGCAATAAGTGGTTCACATGTAAAAACAACAATGAATTGGAATATAAAAAACGAATAAATAAAGTAGTAATTTATCTGTTGGCGTTTTATATTTTTATTATATTAATAACAAAGAGATAGAAACAAAAGATATATGGCTCACTAGATAAATGTCGAACGATTAAAAAAATGTATATTGTTATATTATAAGAAAGAAAGTATAATTGTAATTATAGATATTGAGGGGAATAAGCTATATATTTTTTTAATATTCCAAAAATAGAAGTAAAAAAATTAAATAATTATGGACACTATGTATCTATAACATAAAATGGAGGCTATAAGATGAAAAACATATTGCTCACAATTGTCTTGCTAATTAGTTTTTCCATGACTTGCTCTTGCTCAAATAAAGAAACGTACTCATTAAAAAAAGATATTTCTAAATTTGAGACAATGGCTGAACTAACAGACGATGAATTTTTGTTGTTGTATAAAGAGATTTATTCAAATATGGAAGCACTAGATTCTTATTCATATAGTGAAAAAAAATATATTGACAATGGAAAAAAAGTCAAACTTTATAGTACTATGCATGTAAATATGTCAGCTAAAAATGCCGATAATGCAATCGTCTACTTTCAAATTGATAATGAAGATAAAACTTTTGAATATCAATATTCAGCCAATGGAATAATTTATCAATATACAAATGATGGAAAATCAAAGTACTCTGAATTTACTAAATATATGCCGTACTCATTTTCACCATTAAAGAAAACTACCGGTGATGCAGTTGTGTCGTCAAAGAAAAAATCGTTACATCAGTTAGTAAACAACAATTATCTATTTCAATGGGAAATAGAAGATTCTAATTCTACATATCTAAAAAGATTAATAATAGGTGGTGAAAATAAATTGTTGCTATTTTATTCTGTTGCAGTTTATGAAAACAATCAGTTAAAGGAATATAGTGATATGGAAATAAAACATACAGCTGATTTAAATGAACCAGAATGGGTAAAGGATGTTAAGTAATGAAAAAAACATTTTTATTAATGTTATTGCTTTTTATACTAACGAGTTGTACTAAAAATATAACTACAATAGAATTAGAAGAATCAACTAGTCAATTAATTTATGAAAGGTTGAAAAACAAAAATAATTTTCAATATTCATTAGAAATCTATAATTCAAATAATTTATCGGAAATAATCCACTATGAATTTTTAACTGAAAATAATAAATATATTACAAGTATTACACATAATAAAGAACAGAAAATATATACATGGGAAGAAAATAGAACAAAAATTTTTGAATATAACCATGAGAATGGCCAACAACAAACTAAATATATAGAACAGTTAGAAGATGAATATAAATCAAATTATCTAATTTATTTAAACTTAGAAATTGACTTTTCAAAAGCAATATATAAATGCATTAAGAAAACAAGTTTAATGTCTGTTTCTAATACAATTCATACTTTTATTTTAAAACAAATTACTCTATTGAGTTTAATTATTTAAAAGAAAAATACAGTATAAATAATATTCAAGTAATAATTTCTAGTGGTGAATTAACTAGTATTGAATATTCTCTAATTGAAATTATGGCTATGACTAATGGTAATAAATTTAAATTAATAATTGAATAGTACTAAAATTAAGTAAAAATGAGCAGAAAATAATTTTTTTCTGTTTTTTTGTTGTTTTTTTAAAAAATAAATACTCTTTATATGTGAAATAAGGTGCTAAAACATAAAAGGAGAAAAAAATGGCAACATATTACGAACAAAAACAAAATGGACTGACAAGTGGAGCAATTATACTATGTCAGCATGGTTATTTAGGAAACAAAAATACTTTTAACGGATTTTTTAATAGTCTTGGGAATTTAGGTTCTGCAGCTAATGCAGTCAGATTAAATAATGCTTTTACAAAGAATTATGGTTCTGCAGATTCTGAATTAACTACTATTTGTCAAAATTCGTCTAACAACGGGAAAAATATATTTATTAAAACAGAATTTTCTAACAATATAGGACGAGTAGCAGAGCAGGTTGGTGAATTAAATAGTATGATTGTACGCATTAAGCAAATTACTAACTTACCAATTATTTTACTAGGGCATAGTAAAGGTGGTTTAGTAAATATGCAATATGCAGTGACATACCCAGGCTCTGTAACAAAACTTATTTCATGTGGTACACCATATAACATGAGCGTGATGGGCTTTATGCAATCTGTTTTAGATGACATCACCTCAATAGCAAGTAATCTAATTAAGGATCCAGCTATTTCATTGGCGCTATCAATAGCAAGTAATTTATTAGACCAATTTGTAAGCGATGAAGATTTGGGTAGTTTTGCTTTCTATAATCAACTGAAGTCTAAATGGAATGCACTATCAAATAAACCAGTATTAACTACGATAGCAGCATCACAAATAGGTTTTCAAAATGACCCGGCAACTGGTGGAGATCTAGTTGTATGTGTTTCATCTCAACATGCAAATGGATACAATGGTGTTAGAGCAAGAGAACTAGTTAGTGAAAATTTTGAATATATTTTACATACATCACTTAAGAAACAAATTGAAATACGTATTAATTTAGTAGAGCAGATAAAAGATATCGGAAATGGTATTGCATCTGGAGATGCATTAGTTATACTTCTAGGATTCATACTTGCATTCTTTGTACCAAATAATAAAGATCCAAGATCATATGATTTAATACATACTAAAGAACTTAGCAATAAGCGCGTATGTTATGAAATTCTTGCAGGAATTGGAAGAACTAGTGGTAGTACTCAACCAAGTGATATAAGAATTAATTATTATAAATAGAAAAATAAGTAGCGCCTTATTTCGGCTATTTATAAATGGAGAAAATTATGAACAATGCAAAAATTGAACTTAAATTTATAAGAAGTATAATAAATTATACATATACAGATTATTGTTTTAGTGAAGATTTAGAAGAATATTATTACAATAAAACCTATTATGTAAATGATAATATAAAGTCTGTATTTACAATAACTAAAATGATCAAAGAAATAACAATTCTAAATGAGCATTCAATACTTGAAATTTATGATACCCTATATCCATTATTCAACAAAAAAGATTTAGATAATATTAAAATTAATAAATTAATAAAGTACATTAATAAAAATAAAAATGAATATTTTAAGTTTGTTAAATATATATTAAAATATAATATTTTTTTTGAGTATTCATATATCATGGCTAATATAATATTCAACCATTTCTTTTACCTAGATAAAGGAATATTTCTTATATTTCATTCGTATTTAGAAAAGCAATTTATGACGGTTGCTAAAGGACATAGTTGCCTCACTTTTAAAAGTCTTATTCAAAATTTAATGAATATAAACGAGGCATATAATGTTAAAAAACGAATTCTTAGTATTAAGGATATAAAAGAAAAGTGCAAAGAGTTTGATATAAGTGTATTAGAATATATGAGTGTTGAACGAATATTACTATTTGGTTCATATGTTAAAGGTCGGAATAATGAATATAGTGACATTGATATGTTAGTGGTAATTGATGATCAAAAATCAAAAATAACAATAGTTAGGCAGCTAATGGAAAATTTTATTAATAGTTATTTTGATGTAACGGTGGATGTGTCAGTCATTGATAAGTCAATGGAATTGGGAAGATTTGAAAAAAATATAATTAAATATGCAATTCCAGTCTATGAGAAAATGGGTTTATAGTAAAGTAGACTATGAGTATAATAAATAACTTTGATTTATTACAAATCAAAGTTTAAATTATTAAATGCTATTAAATTAGTTTAATCATATAAGACATAACTCTTTTTTCAAACATAGATAATTCGTTACTTAATACTATTGATGTTAAATATAATACAGTTTGGAGTATTAGCAATTTTTAGTTAGCTAATACTTTTTTTATTATAATAAAGATGGTACATTAGTTTGTTAATTATTAGTCATATCATTTTTCTTGTTTTCAGAATAAATCTCTTCGACATCTATTTCTTTATTT